>DASXYQ010000230.1:0-13159 GCA_036502445.1 Roseiarcus sp.
ATTGGCCGGCGTCGTCGGGCTGACCGAAGGCGACGCAGCGACCAGCATTCAGGGCACGCTCTCGGGAACCACGCAAACGGCGCCGACCTATTGGCTCGATCCGACCAATGGCGTCTCCTATCCCGTTTCCGTCCAGACGCCGCAATATTCCATCGATACTCTCGGTGACCTGAAGAACCTGCCGCTGACCGCGGCCGCGTCGACCCAGTTGCTGGGCGGTCTGGCGACTTTGTCGCCCGAGCCGCTGAACGCCGTCGTCACGCACTACAACATTCGAGACACCGTCAACATCTTTGCGACGACGCAAGGGCGCGATCTCGGCGCCGTCGCGGCCGACATCCAAAAAATCGTCGACGACGCGCGCCCCGACCTGCCCAAAGGTTCGACGATCGCCATTCGCGGCCAGGTCGCTACGATGACCAGCGCATATCAGCAGTTGTTCATCGGCCTGGCGTTCTCCATCGTCCTGATCTACTTGCTGATCGTCGTCAATTTTCAGTCCTGGCTCGATCCTTTCGTCATCATCATGGCGCTTCCCTCCGCGCTGGCCGGCATCGTGTGGATGTTGTTCGTGACGAAGACGGCGCTTTCCGTCCCGGCGCTGACCGGCGCCATCATGTGCATGGGCGTCGCCACGGCGAACAGCATTTTGGTCGTCAGCTTCGCGCGCGAGCAACTCGCCGAGGGAAAGAACGCGCTGGAAGCCGCGTTGGCGGCGGGCGCCACGAGATTCCGGCCGGTGCTGATGACGGCGCTCGCCATGATCATCGGCATGTTGCCGATGGCGATCGAGCCGGGGCAAAATTCGCCGCTCGGCCGCGCCGTCATCGGCGGCCTGCTCTTTGCGACTTTCGCGACGCTGCTGTTCGTGCCGACGCTGTTCAGCATCGCGCATGGACGCAGGCAAACCCAAACCACAGCAGCCGAAGCTCTTTCAGCGCTGCCCTCCCACGCCTGACCCGGAGTCGTCATGTCTTCTGAAAATGCCACCCGACCTTCCAAGCCGCGCCGCGTATTGTTCGTGCTGGGCGTCCTCGCGATCGTCGCGATCGCCGCTGCGGCTTCCGGAATCGTGGATCGCGCCCGGAGCAAGCAGGAAGTCGCCGACTGGACCGACCGGCAGGCGGTCGCGACCGTGCGGCTCGTTCAGCCGGAGCGCGGTTCGACCGAGGAGGATCTGGTTCTGCCGGGCAACGTAAACGCCTATTCCACCGGCACGCTGTTCGCGCGAGCCAGCGGCTACGTGACCGCGTGGCATAAGGACATCGGCGCCCATGTGACGAAAGGAGAGACGCTGGCCTCGATTTCCGCGCCGGACCTCGATCAGCAACTCGAGGAGGCGAAGGCGCAGCTCGTTCAATTGAAGGCGGCGGTCGAGCAAGCGCAAGCGAACGCCGATCTCGGCAAAGCGACCGACGCGCGAACGTCGCGGCTCGTCGTGCAGGGATGGTCCAGTAAGGAACAGGGCGACACGGATCGTCTCACCGCGGCGTCGCGGGTTGCAGCCCTGGCGGTCGCCAAGGCGAACGTCGTGGCGCAGGAGGCTGTGGTCAATCGGCTCACGGAGCTCGCGGGGTTCGAGCAGGTCAAGGCGCCGTTCGACGGCGTCGTCACGGCGCGAAACGTCGATATCGGCGATCTCGTGAATGCCGGCGGCACGACGGGAAGGGCCTTGTTTCAGGTGTCCGACATCCATCGCATGCGCATTTACGTGAACGTTCCGCAGGCATTCCTCGGCGAGCTGAAGCCGGGAATCAAGGCGACGCTGCATATCCCCGGTCAGAAGGAGACCTTCGACGCGGAGCTCGTGTCGACCTCCAACTCGCTGGTGGAAAATTCCCGAACCGGTTTGGTCGAGCTGCAGGCCGCCAATCCCGACGGAAAACTCTGGCCCGGGGCGTTCACCGAGGTCCATTTTCACATTCCCTCCGACTCCAACACGCTGACTGTTCCGGCCACGGCGCTGATCTTTGGCGCTCACGGGATGCGTGCGGCTGCGGTGGATGCGGACGGCAAGGTTGCGTTGAAACCAGTCACCATCGGGCGCAATCTCGGCAGTCGGATCGAGATTCAATCCGGCCTGTCGCTGGCCGACCGGCTGATCGACAATCCACTGGAATCGACCCAGACCGGCGACGTCGTCCGGATTGCCGCCGGCGATGCGAAGGCGCCGCCCGCTGTGGCGACGTCAGCGAGGACGGATTGAAGGTGCGGCAGCCGCGCGGCTCGAGATGTCCGTGCGGCCGGAAATCGCTTGGAGACTTTTGCCGACTACCGGCGCTGGGCTTGCTCCGCGAGCCGCGCCTCCCTCAGCAACTCCTCCCAATCGTCGGGCGGGTTGCCGGCGTCCAGCCGACGCGCGAAAACGGCGTAAGGGTCGTTGCGCGATCCGGCTTTTCGAAGTTGGTTCTCGTCGTTCGCCCAGGCGTAGATGATGATGCGGCTCGCGCTGTCGAAGCGGAAGAACAACCGAAACCGTTGCAGAAATTTGGCGCGCCGCCAGTGGCGATGGGCCGGCCCCAGCGTATCGCCGAGCGAATAGAGCGGCGAATTCGGATCGCGGGGAATCTCGTCCGAAATGAGCGCAACAATGCGGGCCAGCAGTTTGGCCTTTGGATGTCCCACGAAGCCTTCTGAGCTTCGCGACGCCAGACGCTCCACTTCCGCTTGCAGCGGAATGAAAGCCTCCAAAAACGCGCGCGTACGAAACAGCTTCCACCCGTGCCGCTCCGCGAAGGCGCGGGCCGGCGGACTCACAGAGTGACGTCGTCCGGCATCACATCGTCGTCGCCGACCGCGACCCCCGCGGTCAACTCCGACAAGTGCGCGAGTTCGCTCTCGCTGAAAGGCGAGATGCTGCCCGGATGCACGCGCATGTCCCGCTCCAAAAAGGCTAGATATGCGGCGATGACGGGATCACGTTCTACCGGGTCGGCTTCGGAAGCCGCTCCTTCGGAATCCAACGTCACCAGAAGGCTGCCGGGACCGATTACATGCGCGCGCACTTTGGCGCGCTGCCGGAATTCCGGATGAGAACGGAACAGCGCCTTATCCAAACGGATGGCCTCCGAGCGACCGGTTGTGGTTATCGAACCCTTGAACTCCGGACGCGACATGGTCGGGCTCCTTTCCCGCACGGACTATATCACGTATCGTGGTGCCCCGCTGAAAGGCGAGCGGAGGTCCTTCTGACCCCTGCGGTAACTCCAGCTTTACCTAGTTCGGGCAAGCTCGTTCGATGCCGACGCCGCCCGACGCCCTCGCCCTCTCCGCTGCGCCTGAACTCGCCGCCCATTTCGTCGCCTGGCTCGACGCGTTGCGCGACGAGCGGCGGCTGGCGGCCAAGACGCTGGAGGCCTATGGGCGCGACGCCAGGCAGTTTCTCGCGTTCCTGAACGAGCGCTTCGGCGCCCCGCCCGACGTCGCCGATTTCACCGGTTTGTTGCCCGCCGACTTGCGCGGCTTTCTCGCGCACCGTCGCGCGGAAGAGATCGACCCGCGCTCGCTGCAGCGCGCGCTTTCCGCGTTGCGCTCGCTCGCGCGTCATCTCGAGCGAGTCGGCGCGGGGCGCGCTTCGGCGTTCAGCGCGTTGCGTTCGCCGCGCGCGGGCCGCCGCCTGCCGAGGCCGCTGGCAATTTCCGACGCCAAGGCGGTTTCGGCGACGGACATCCGCGACGGCGAGGCGCGCGATCCCTGGATTCTCGCGCGCGACGCCGCCGTTTTGGCGCTCTGCTATGGCGCCGGCCTGCGGATCGGCGAGGCGCTTTCGATCCGTCGCCGCGACGCGCCGGTCGGCGACGTCGACCAGCTCACGATTCGCGGCAAGGGAGGCAAGATCCGCGTCGCGCCGGTCATTGCGCCAGTACGGGCCGCCGTCGAGGCCTATCTCGCGCAATGCCCCTATGCGCTCAAACCGGGCGGACCTCTGTTCGTAGGCGCCAAGGGCGGACCGCTCTCGCCGCGCATCGTGCAACTGACGATGGAGCGGCTGCGCGGCGCACTCGGCCTGCCCGACAGCGCCACTCCGCACGCGCTGCGCCATTCCTTCGCTACCCATCTATTGGCGCGCGGCGGCGATCTGCGCACGATTCAGGAGCTGCTCGGCCATGCCTCGCTGTCGACGACGCAGATTTACACCGCGGTGGACGGCGTGAGGCTGATCGAAGCTTATCGCGCGGCGCATCCCCGGGCGTGACGTGCGCGAAACGAGGCCGATGGCTACGCGGGCGCCGCTGTTGACCGCCTGGAATAGCCCGCCTACTTTCGGCGCCTTCATCGGACGGGCGAAACCGCGAAACTGACACGCGCTTTGGGGGCGGCATCGGCTGCGTCGGCCTGTAGTCGCGTATAGCGCGGCGACACGGAAACCGCTCGTCATCAAAGCAGAGGTCCTCCACAATGGGCGCCAAACGCATCGTCTTCACCGGCGGAACCGGCAAGGCAGGGCGACACGCCGTGCCGCATCTGCTCGCGAAGGGGTATAAAATCCTCAATGTCGATCTGAAGCCGCTCGACCTGCCGGGCGTCAATACGCTGATCGCCGATCTCACCGACAGCGGCCAGGCCTTCAACGCGCTGACGACGCATTTCGGCTTCGATGGCTACAACGACGGCAAGCCGCCGAGCCCGCCCGACGCCGTCGTGCATTTCGCCGCGATTCCGCGCGTCATGATCGAACCTGACAACGTGACCTTCGCCGCCAATGTGATCAGCACCTACAACGTGATCGAAGCGGCGATGAAGCTCGGCGTCCGCAAGGTGATCTTCGCCTCCAGCGAGACCACCTACGGCGTCTGCTTCGCCGAGGGCGACAAGGACTTTCACAGCTTCCCGCTCGAGGAGGACTACGACTCCGACCCGCAGGACAGCTATGGCCTGTCGAAGGTCTGCAACGAGAAGACCGGACGCGCCTTCGCGATGCGCTACCACGCCGACATCTACGCGCTGCGTATCGGCAACGTCATCGAGCCGCACGAATACGATCGTTTTCCCGCTTTCATCGCCGACCCGATGTCGCGCAAGCGCAACGCCTGGAGCTATATCGACGCACGCGATCTGGGCGAGATCGTCCATCTCTGCCTGCAAAAGGACGGCCTCGGCTACCAGGTGTTCAACGCGGTCAACGACACGATCACGTTGTATACGCCGACGCGGGAGTTCCTCGCCCAGGCGTGTCCCGGCGTGAAAGTCACTCGGGAGATGGGCGAGTTCGAGGCGCCGCTGTCCAACAGGAAGGCGCGCGAGCTGCTGGGTTTCAAGGAAGCGCACAACTGGCGGCAATATGTGAGGGTGAAATAGGCGAGACTCTCTCTGACGTCGGAGCTGAAATGCCGCCCTCACGGGATGCCGATTCGCGCGATGCGATCATCGCTTCGGTGGAGGCCGGCTTCACCGAGCAGATCGCCTATACCCAGGAATTGGTGCGTTTCCGCTCGATTCGAGGAGCCGAGCACGCGATCCAGGACTTCGTGTTCCGCGCCTTCCGCTCGCGCGGCTACGCCTTGGAGCGGTTCGCGATGGACCGGGACGCGATCGAACGCCATCCCGGCGGGGGGAAGTACAGCGAAGCCCATTCGAGCGCGCCGATCGTGGTCGGCATTCATCGTCCCCGCGAGGAAAGGGGGCGCTCGCTGATTCTTCAGGCGCACGTCGACGTCGTGCCTCCAGGCCCGGCGGATCTCTGGACGCATCCACCCTTCGATCCCGTGATCTCAGGCGATTGGTTGTTCGGACGCGGCGGCGCCGACATGAAGGCGGGCCATGCCGCCAATCTCTTCGCGCTCGACGCCCTGCGGCGCGTCGGCCTGCAACCCGCGGCCACCGTTTACCTGCAAAGCGTGGTCGAGGAGGAATCGACGGGCAACGGCGCCCTCATGACGCATCTGCGCGGTTATCGCGCCGACGCCGCGCTGATCCCCGAGCCGGAGAACGAGCAGCTCGTGCGCGCCAATGTCGGCGTGCTCTGGTTCCAGGTCGAAGTGCGCGGACATCCCGTTCACGTGAGCGTCATGGGCGCCGGCGCCAATGCGATCGACGGGGCTCATCGCGTGATCGGGCAATTGCGAAAGCTCGAGGCGGCATGGAACGAGCGCAAGATCGGACGCGAGCATTTCGCGGACGATCCGCATCCGATAAACCTCAATATCGGCCGGATAGAGGGCGGCGACTGGGCCTCGTCGGTGCCCGCGTGGTGCCGCATCGATTGCCGCATCGCCCTCTATCCCGGTGCCGGCGCGGAGGAAGCGAGCCGCGAGATCGAAAGGACGATCGAGGCCTTCGCCCGCGATGATCCGTTTCTCGCCAACAACCCGCCGAGAATCACCTTCAACGGATTTTTCTCGGAGGGCTATGTGCTCGCGCCCGGCTCCGAGGCTGAGCGAGTATTGGGCGAGGCCCATCGCCTGGCGACCGGCGAAGAGCTGCAGGCTTTCATGTCCCCAGCCTATCTCGACGCCCGCGTATATGCGCTCTACGACAAGATACCGAGCCTCTGCTACGGCCCGATCGGGCGCGACATTCACGGTTCCGACGAGCGGGTAAGTCTGGCCTCGGTCAAGCGCGTCACGACGGCGATCGCGCTGTTCATCGCGGATTGGTGCGGGGTCGAGCCGATCGCAGGCTGAGGTCGGCTGTGGACGCGGTCGCTGACCGCTTGGGTTCAGCTTGGTTGACGCTCGGAAAATGAGGCGTTTTACGACGGCCGCGCTCAGCGAGCGCGGCTACAATTTCGCGCGCGCCCGGAAATTTGCCCGGTCGCGGGCCGCCGCCCGGCCTCAGAAGCGATAGGCCGACTTCGCGAGGCCGTAGGAGAGCGCGTGCGCCCAGTCTCGCGCCTCGTCCTCCTCGAGTTGATGGGTGGCGACGAGTTCGGCCAGGAACGCGCAGTCGACGCGCCGCGCCACGTCATGGCGGCCCGGAATCGAGGGGAAGGCCCGCGTGTCGTCGTTGAAGCCTACGGTGTTGGCGAAGCCGGCGGTTTCGGTCGTCAACTCGCGAAAGCGCTTCATGCCGTTCACGGAATCGAAGAACCACCAGGGCGGCCCCAATCGCAGCGCGGGATAGTGACCTGCGAGCGGCGCGAGCTCGCGCGAATAGGCGGTCTCGTCGAGCGTGAAGAGGATGATCGTCAGCCGCCGCTCGTTGCCGAAGCGGTCGAGCAGCGGTTTCAGCGCCCGCACATAGCCGGTCGGCGTCGGAATGTCGGCGCCCTTGTCGCGGCCGAACCGCCCGTGAAGATGCGGGTTGTGGTTGCGCCACGAGCCGGGATGGATCTGCATGACGAGCCCGTCGTCGAGGCTCATCGCCGCCATCTCCGTCAGCATTTGCGCGCGAAAAAGCTCGGCGTCGGCGTCGGAGGGCGCCGCCAGAACCCTCGAGAACAACGCCGCCGCTTCGGCCGGAGTGAGGTCGGCGGTCGCGGCGCTGGAATGGCCGTGATCGCTCGCTGTCGCGCCATGGCTCCTGAAGAAAGCCCGGCGCTTGCGATGCGCGGCGAGGTAGCCCGTCCATGTCGCCGCGTCTTCGCCCGTGATCGCGCCCAGCTCGCCGATGTTTTCGCGAAAGCCGGGGAAATGCGGGTCCACGACGCTATCCGGCCGATAGGTCGTGACGACGCGGCCGCGCCAGCCGGATTCGCGGATCATCCTATGCCAGCGCAGATCGTCGAGCGCGCTTTCCGTCGTGGCGATGACTTCGATGTTGAACTTCTCGAACAGCGCGCGCGGTCGGAATTCGGGCCGGCGCAGCGCGTCCGCGATGACGTCGTAATGCCGATCGGCGTTGGCGGACGACAGGCGCTCGCCGAGGCCGAACAGCGTCTCGAAGGAATGATCCAGCCAGAGGCGCGTCGGCGTGCCCGCAAACAGCCGGTAATGCTCGGCGAAGCGGCGCCAAATCTTTCTCGGATCGGTCTCGACGGGACCGCCGTCGACGCGCGGCAAACCGAGATCTTCCAATGGCACGCCCTGGCTGTAGAGCATGCGAAAGACATAGTGGTCCGGCGTGACGAACAGTCGCGCGGGGTCTTCAAACGCCTCGTTCTCCGCGAACCAGCGGGGATCGGTATGGCCGTGCGGGGAGATGATCGGAAGGTCTCGCACCTCGCTGAAGAGGCGCCGAGCGATCGCCCGGCTCGCGGCGTCGGCGGGAAAGAGGCGGTCGTCGTTCAGCACAAGGTTTCGCCTTTCCTGCGGTGCGGCGCGATCCATCTGTACACGAAATTCGCGCCTGATCAGCGTGCGGGAGGCAACGGAGGCCGAGCTGTATGACGATAAAGCCCTCATTGCGAGCGAAGCGAAGCAATCTAGGGCGCCGCCGCCGCCCACCTGCCGATTGCGCCGCGCCTCGCGCGCAGACAGTGATTACACGACCGGTCCCGACAAACGTGTCGAAGGACTTTCTAGTGGAGGCGTGGGTTGCTTCGCTGCGCTCGTAATGACGGATAGGGCGCTTGTTCGCTGACAGGCCATAGCGGCTTCCTCGCCGCGGGCGCCCGAAGACGGAAGAGGGACTTGCTATTAGGGACCGATTGGTCTATTACTGTCGGCATGCAAGCTCCCAAGTCCTCGCCGGCCTCGGATCGCGCCCTCCCGGGCCGGCCGCGAGAATTCGACATCGACGAGGCGGTCGAGAGCGCGATTCTCGTGTTCCGCGCTCGGGGCTATCACGGCGCCTCCGTGCAGGATCTGACAGAGGGGACCGGGCTGGCGCGCGGCAGCCTCTACAAAGCCTTCCACGACAAGCGGACGCTCTTTCTGGCGGCGCTCGACCACTATACCGCCGCCTCGCTGAGGCGCGTGGGCGATGCGCTGAACCAGCCGGGTTCCGCGCGCGCGGCGATCCGGGAGGCGTTGATGGGCTATGCACGGCGTTGCGCCGCATCCCAGGGACAGCAGGGTTGCCTGATCACCGCGGCGGCGATGGAAATGATGCCGGACGACTCAGAGGTCAGCGCGCTGATTTCGCGGATGTTCCGGCGGATGCAGGATTTGTTCGCGGCGGCCGTCATTCGCGGCCAGGCCAGCGGCGAAATCGCCGGTGATCTCGACGAGAGGGCGATCGCGCGGATGCTGCTCTGCACGATCCAGGGTCTGCGCGTGCTTGGCAAGACAGGACCGAGCGAACAGGACGTGACCGAAGTGGTCGAGACGGCGCTACGCGCGTTGGCGTGAAAACAGGCCTAATTCGGAACTGATCATTCAATAATGACAAGGAGACGACATGGCCGAATTGACCGCGATCGCGCGCGCGCCTGGCGAACCGCTCGACCCACGCCGGTGGGCGGCGCTGGGGATTCTGCTCGTCGGCGCCTTCCTCGCCCCGCTCGATTTCTTCATCGTCAATGTCGCGCTGCCCGCGATGGCAACGGGCCTGAAAGCCTCAGCCGCCGAAATGCAGCTGGTAATATCGGGTTACGCCGTCGTGTACGCCGTCTTGCTGATCACGGGCGGAAGGCTCGGCGACATATTCGGGCGTAAGTCCGTCTTCATGATCGGCCTCGCCGGCTTCGCGCTCGCTTCGGCGATCTGCGGCCTCGCGGGATCTCCCGCTTCGCTCATCGCGGGGCGATTGCTGCAAGCGCTGGCCGCGGCCGCGATGGCGCCGCAGGCGCTCGCCTCGGTCCACGCGCTGTTCCCAGCGCACGAGCGCGGCCGCGCGTTGAGCATCTATGGCGTCACTCTGGGCTTTTCCTCGATCGCGGGCCAATTGCTCGGCGGCGCTCTGGTCGCCGCCGATCTCGGCGGCTTCGGCTGGCGGCTGATCTTCCTCATCAACCTGCCCGTCGCGATCGCCGCTTTCGTCGCGGCGATTCCACTGTTGCGCGACACCCGCGGCGCGACCCGGCCGCGACTGGATTTCGGCGGCGTCGTTCTGTGGGCTGCAGCGCTGACCGCGCTCGTGCTGCCGCTGATCGAAGGTCGGGAACTCGGTTGGCCCTGGTGGACGATCGCCATGCTGCCAACGGCGCCCGTCTTTGCCGAGGCGTTCCGACGCTATGAAATCCGGCTGGCGGGCCTCGGCGGCGAGCCGCTGGTCGCCATGGACGCCTTCAAGTCGCCGGGACTGCTGCGGGCGCTCGGCGCCTTGACGACGCTATATGCGCTCGCCGCGTTCTTCCTGACCTTTTCGATCTGGCTCCAGGCCGGGCTGGGGCGCAGCGCGCTGGCGGCGGGAATCGCGATTCTGCCGCTTTCTGTGGGCTTCCTGATCGGCTCTACATTCAGTCCCGCGATCGGCGGGTGGGCGGGTCGGGCAGCGCCCTCGGTCGGGTTTCTGGCATCGGCGTCAGGGCTCCTTGCGCTTTCGATGCTCGTCGCCCTCGCGCCCGCGGGTCAGTCGCCGCCGTTCCCGCTGTTCGCCACGGCCCTGCTGACGATCGGCCTTGGCATGGGCTCGTCCGTCCCGACCCTGTTTCGGGTCATCGTCGAGCGCGTCGATCCCAAGCGAGCGGGGCTCGTCGGGGGAATGAGCAACTCGACGCTGCAGGTGAGCGCGGCTCTCGGCGTCGCTCTGCTCGGCGGATTGTTCTTCGCGGTGCTGGGCGGGCGAGGCGATCCTGGTTCGATCGCCCACGCCTTCTCCATCACCCTGCTCGGCATCGCCGGTTGCCATCTCCTGGGCGCGGCGCTGGGCGCGGGCCTCGGACAGCCCAGGCGAGCGAGGGAGCGTGTGACGGTCATGGCGAAGTCCTGTCCCGCCCCGGCGGAATGAGCGCGACGCTAGTCCCCGAGCGTCTTTCGCAAAAAAGCAATGTCGCGTTCGACGATCCCGTCGTCCTCGACGCCCCAAAAACAGTGGTCCGCGCCCTCGATGGCTACGAGCGTCGACGCGGCCCCCGCGGCGAGCAGGGCCTGGTGAAGCGCCTGGCTCTGTCCGAGCGGCACGAGGCGGTCGCGCGCACCGTGCTGAATGTGGAACGGCGGCGCCGATCGGGAGACGTAGGTGATCGGCGACGCCGCGGTAGCGGCCTCGCGGTTCTCCTGTACAGGACCGCCGACGAGCCGCGATTCGGGCGAGTCAGCCTCGTCCTGTCCCTGCATGCCGTCGGGCAGGGCCTGTTGGCGCATCGTCAGCAACTCGGCGGGGCCGAACCAATCGATCACCGCCTGCACGGCGCTCGAGCCGTTCTTTTCGCCGACCTCCCCTTCGAGATCGTTGCGGCCGCCCGTCAGGCCGATGAGCGCGGCCAGATGTCCGCCGGCGGAATCGCCCATCGCCGCGAAACGATTGGGGTCGAACCCGAACAGCGAGGCGCGATTGCGCAGGAAGCGCACCGCCGCCTTGCAGTCGTGCAATTGCATGGGAAAGCGGCCTTCGCCGGAAAAACGGTAGGCATTTCGCGCGACCGCAAAACCAGCGCGCAAGAGCTTTCCGATCGGATCGATCCGTCGATAGATCCGGTTGGTCACCATGGGATGGCCGGGCCACCAGGCGCCGCCGTGGATGAAGACTACGAGCGGCGGCGGGGAGGCGCTGGGCGGAACCGAAACATAGAGCATCAAGGGCCGGAATCCGCGGAAATCCGCGAACACCACATCCCGCCAATGCCGCACGCCGTTCGCGTCGGTCTCCACATCGGATAGAGCGGCGTCGAAATCCTGTTCAATATCCTTGATCAATGCGGCGAAGGGATCGGTCATGGCGTCCTCGAGGCGAAGGCCGCTTCATGCCGCATCCATGAGGGCGGAACAAGCAGCGCCGCGCCCGGGATCCGAACCCGCTGCCCCTCGCGGCGGTCGCGCGCGGATCCTGCCGCGCCATTGCGCGAGAGCGAAAAACGCGCTTCGATGGACCCGCCGAGAACCGGCGGCGCGCGGGCCGAGAGGCGGCGAGGCGCAACGTGCAGATTGCGGGGAGTTCGATGAAAGCGACCACTTACGTCAGCCTGGGGCTGGCCGCCTTGTTGATGGGTTCGACCGCGGCCTGGGCGAAAACCCTGGTCTATTGCTCGGAGGGCAGCCCGGAGAATTTCCAGCCGGCGATCAACACGACCGGCACCAGCTTTGACGCCGCGCGACCGGTCTACAATCGCCTGACGGAATTCAAGCGCGGCACCACCGAGGTGACGCCCGGCCTCGCCGAAAGCTGGGACATCGCCGACGGCGGCAAGACCATCACCTTTCACTTGCGCAAGGGCGTGAAGTTTCATTCGCTGAGGGACTTCAAGCCGACCCGCGATTTCAACGCCGACGACGTGCTGTTCTCGTTCAATCGGCAGTGGAAGCCCGACAACCCCTATTCCAAGGTGTCGGGCGGCAAATACGACTATTTCAACGACATGGACATGCCCGCGCTGCTCGATACGATCGAGAAGAAGGACGATTACACCGTCGTGTTTCATCTGAAGACGCCGAATGTCGCCATCCTCGCCAATCTCGCGATGGATTTCGCCTCGATCGCGTCGGCCGAATACGCCGACTTCCTGTTGAAGAAGGGAACGCCCGAGCAATTCGATCAGGCGCCGGTCGGCACCGGACCGTTCTCCTTCGTCGCCTATCAGAAGGACGCCGTGATCCGTTTCAAGAAGAACCCGGATTATTTCGGCGAAAAGGCGTTGGTCGACGATCTCATCTACGCGATCACGCCCGACGCGACCGCCCGCTACGCCAAGCTGAAAGCGGGCGAGTGCCACATCAACGGCTATCCTCGCCCCGCGGACCTCGAGGAGATGGAAAAGGACCCGACGCTGAAGGTGATCAACGCTCCGGGTCTCAACATCGCTTTCTGGGCGTTCAACAACACCAAGCCGCCGCTCGACAAGAAGGAAGTGCGCCAGGCGCTGAGCATGGCGATCGACCGCGACGCTATCATCCGCGACGTCTATCTCGGAGCGGGCGAAAAGGCAAAGACGCTGATCCCGCGCAGCATGTGGTCGTATGACGACAAGATCGTCGACTATCCCTACGATCCAGCGAAAGCCAAGGCGATGCTCGCCGTTGCGGGCGTCAAGACGCCGCTCGACATCGACCTCTGGTATCAGCCGGTGCAACGACCGTACAATCCGAACGGCAAGCGGATCGGCGAGATGATGCAGGCCGATCTCGCCAAGATCGGCGTCAACGCCAAGCTCGTCACCTATGAGTGGGGCGAGTATCGCAAGCGCGCCCAGGCCGGCGAGGACATGACCGCGCAATTGGGGTGGACCGGCGACAACGGCGAT
>DASXYQ010000231.1:0-9136 GCA_036502445.1 Roseiarcus sp.
CGGATCCTGTCAGCTGAACGGAGACGTCGCCCCGTACGACGGCGCGCCTTCAGGGAGCGGAACAGATGGCGGAAATTGAGACGCGCACCATGAGCAAGGTCGCTTGGCGCCTCGTGCCTTTTTTGATGCTCTGCTACTTCATCGCCTATCTCGACCGCGTCAACATCGGCTTCGCCGGGGCGTCGATGTCGAAGGACCTCGGCCTCTCCGCCGGCGTCTTCGGCGGCGCGGCGGGCATATTCTTCATCGCCTATTTCTTCTTCGAGGTGCCCAGCAACATGGCGCTCGACCGCTTCGGCGCCCGCATCTGGATTGCGCGAATCATGCTGACCTGGGGACTAGTCGCCGGCGCGCAAGCCTTCGTGACCGGCGAATACAGCCTGAAATTCATGCGGCTGCTGCTCGGCGTCGCCGAAGCCGGCTTTTTCCCCGGCATCATCTTTTTCCTGACGCTCTGGTTCCCCTCGGCCTATCG
This sequence comes from Roseiarcus sp., assembly GCA_036502445.1. Taxonomy (GTDB): domain Bacteria; phylum Pseudomonadota; class Alphaproteobacteria; order Rhizobiales; family Beijerinckiaceae; genus Roseiarcus. The sequence continues at coordinate 476 of DASXYQ010000231.1, forward strand.
CGCCCGCATCGTCGGCCTGTTCATGTTCGCGATCCCGATCTCGACCGTGATCGGCTCGCCGATCTCGGGGCTGGTCCTGAATTTGGAAGGGTTCGAGGGCCTTCACGGCTGGCAATGGATGTTCCTGATCGAGGCGCTACCTGCACTCTTGATGTCGCTCGCGGTGCTGTTTTATCTCACCGACCGCCCTCGTCACGCCAGCTGGCTCGAACCGGCCGAGAGCGAATGGTTGCAGGCTCGCCTCGACGCCGAGCGCGCGACGCGCGAGCGCCACGGCGCGGCGTCATGGCTCAAATCGATGCTCGATCCGCGCGTGGTCGCGCTCGGATTCGTCTACATGGGCATCAATATCCCGCAATACGGCCTCAGCTTCTTCCTGCCGCAGATCGTCAAGGCGTTCGGCGGCCTGAGCAACATCCAGATCGGCGTGATCACCGCCCTGCCCTACGCCGTCGGCGCGATCGGCATGATCCTGTGGAGCCGTCATTCCGACGCCACCGGCGAGCGCAAGTGGCACACGATCATCCCTCTGTTGGTGATCGTTGTCGGCCTGATGCTCGCCGCGAATACGCCCGACCCGACCTTGAAGATGGCGTTCCTGTGCGTCGCGGGCTTTGGCTTCTTCTCGGTGCTGCCGGTCTTTTGGACCCTGCCGACCTCGTTCCTCAGCGGCGCCGGCGCGGCGGCGGGGATCGCGGCGGTAAATTCGATCGGCAATCTGGGCGGCTATTTCGGCCCGCAGGTGTTCGGCTGGCTGAAGGACTCCACCGGCGCCGAATTCGCCGGCATGGTGTTTCTGGCGCTCTGCGCGCTGATCGGCGCGGGCATCGTGCTCGTGCTGGGCCACGATCCCGCGTTGGAAAAGCCGGCCCCGGCGCATTGAGCGGGCCGACCGGCTGAGCCCGGCGCAGTATTTGGCGAGGCCGCGCGCCTCTGCTATAGCGGCAAAAAACTCGGCGCTGCGCACGCGGGCGCCAGCTGGAGCGGCCGATGAACTATTGCGATTTAGCCGCGTTGGAGCGCACCCCGCTCGAACGGGATCCTTTCGAATATGTCGTCGTTCCGGATTTTTTGAGGAGCGATCGTTTCCCTGAAGTGCTCGCCGATTACCCTGAAGTGCCGGGCCCCGGCTCGCATCCTCCGGCCGAGCTCTCGATCCGGGGACATTTTGAGACGCTGATCGAAGAATTGCGCGGCCCCGAATTCCGGGCCGCGATCGAACGCAAGTTCGAAATCGACCTCACCGGCCGGCCGACCATGTATACCGTGCGCGGCTTCGTGTGGGAGAAGGACGGCGCGATCCATACTGATTCCGTCACCAAGATCATCACCGTGCTGCTCTACATGAACGAGCGCTGGCAAGAGGACGCGGGCCGGCTGCGGCTGTTGCGCTCGCCGAATGATCTCGAGGACTTCGCCGCCGAGGTGCCCCCCTATGGCGGCACGCTGCTGGTTTTCAGACGGTCGGATAATTCCTGGCATGGACACAAGCCGTTCGTCGGCCCGCGCCGCGCGGTGCAGTTCAACTGGGTGACCGCGCAGGATGTCGTCGACCACGAGCAGCGACGGCACCAGTTCGCAACCAAATTCAAGAAGTTCAAGAACATGTTCATTCCCAGTTCAGCGGCGTGAGAGTATTGAAGGCGTGGTCGCGACGCATCGCGGCGATGCGGGAGGGGCTCTGCCGCCGGGGCAACCCGCAGCGGCCCGAGCGAAGTTGGAGGAACTTGCCATGATGAAGGTTTCCATTGGGGCCGGTTTGTCGGCTCTTCTCGTCGCCGGGCTGCTCGGCTTTGGCGGCGTCGGCGCGGCGAGCGCCGCGAGCGTGATGAAGCAGTGCGGCGACGACTGGAAAGCCGCCAAGGCGGCCGGTACGACCAACGGCCAAACCTGGCAGGAATTCCTGAAGAGCTGCAGGGCGCAGAAGGAAGGCGCCGCGGCGCCCGCTCCCGCCCCCGCGACGGCGCCAGCCGCCGCAGCGGCTCCGGCGCCCGCGCCGACGCCCACGCCCACGCCGATCAAGCCCGCGGCTGCGCCCATGAAGCCGGCGGCCAAGCCGACGAAAACCGCCGCCGCGCCGACCGGCGCCGGCGAGTTCACCACCGAGGCCGAGGCCAAGGGCCGTTGCCCGACCGACACTGTCGTCTGGGTGAACACGAAGTCGCACAAGTACCACTACGCCGGCCACAGGAGCTACGGCACGACGAAGCAAGGCGCGTATATGTGCGAAGCCGACGCCAACGCGGCCGGCGACGTCGCCGCCAAGGGCGAAAAGCCGAAGTCGTAATCGACCGCCCTCGCCGGAGCATGACCGATAGCCGGCGATCAGGGTCTGATCGCCGCCAACCCCTCCAGCGCGCGCCGCCGGGCAAACGCGTGATCGACGATCGGCGCGGGATAGGTGCGCCCGATCGCGACGCCCGCTCGCGCCAGCGCATCTGAAGGCGCGCGCCAGGGCGCATGGATATGCGCCGACGCCAGCTGCGCCAGTTCGGGAATCCAGCGCCTGACGTAAACGCCTTCGGGATCGAATCTCTCACCCTGCAGCACCGGATTGAAGATGCGAAAATAGGGCGCGGCGTCCGCGCCGGAGCCGGCGACCCATTGCCAGCTCGCCGCGTTGTTGGCGGGGTCCGCGTCGCAGAGCGTGTCCCAGAACCAGGACTCGCCCCGCCGCCAGTCGATCAAAAGATGCTTGATCAGAAACGACGCCGCGACCATGCGAACGCGATTGTGCATGTAGCCAGTTGCCCAGAGCTCGCGCATCCCAGCGTCGACGATAGGATAGCCCGTGAGGCCGCGCGCCCAGGCGCGAAAATCCGCGGCGTCGTCGCGATAGGGGAAATCCTGGAAGCGCGGTTGCCACGAACGAGTCGCCAGATCGGGGAAGTCATAGAGCAGCGAGTAGGAAAACTCGCGCCAACCCAATTCAGACAGGAATTTGTCGGCCGCCAGTGAAGAGACCGCGCCGCTCGCCGCGGCAGCTTCGATAGCGGCGGCGACCCGCCGCGGCGAAATCTCGCCGAAGCGCAGATGCGGGGAGAGCATCGAGGTGTGCAAACCGTCGGGCCTATCGCGCGCCTCGGGATAGTCCGCGAGCGCGTCGGCGAGGAACCGGTTCAGCCTAGTCCCGGCGCCCGCCTCGCCGGGACGCCAGGTCTCAGCGAGGCCGCCAGACCAGTCTGGCCTTGCCGGAGCCAGCCCGAGATCGGCGAGATCGACTCGCGCGGGCGCCATGTCGGGCCAGGGCGCCGCGACGAGGCGCTCGGCCGCGGGGAGCGGCGGGGGGAACGCGCCCAGTGCGCGATGGCGACGCCAGAACGGGGTGAAGACCTTGAAGGGCGCGCCGGAACCGGCGCGAACCTCCCAGGGCTCCCGCAGCAGTTGGCCGTTGAAGCTCCCCGCGGCGACGCCCTCGGCGGCGAGGGTCACCTTGACGCGTTTGTCGATCTCGACCTCGGCCGCGCCGTAGCGGCGCGTCCAAAAGACGTGCGACGCCCCCGCCGCGCTCGCGAGCTCGGGTATGATCGCCTCCCCGGACCCACGCAGAATATCGAGCCGTCCACCGCAAGCCGCGATCTGCTGGCGCAACGCTGCGAGGCTCTTGTCGAGCCACCAGCGGCTGGCGCCGCCGAGCGGACGCAGGCCGAGCGAGGATTCGTCATGGACGTAGACGAACAACGAAGGCCGGTCCGCCACGGCGGCTATGGCCGGCTGGTCGTCGAGTCTGAGATCGTTGCGCAGCCAGACGAGCGCCGGACCGCTCATCCGGCGCCCGTATCGGCTTCTGGCGCCGCGCCGACGAACACTGAACGCCAGCGCCACAAATAATTCATCGCGGGCCTCGAGCGAGCGCCGCGATGCGCATCAGCTTCGCGGACCGCCCCACTTGATAGGGGGCGGTCCGCGCCGGTTTGTCAAACCGAGTGCGCGAGCGTGCACAGCGAGTTGCGAGGATCGGACGCGTCCATTCCGGGAAGGGCGGCGTCGAGATCGGCGAAGGTCATGCCGACGTCATCGAGGTGGCGGCGCGGCATAGCGGCGAAGCGGCTGCGGTCGGCGGCGCGCCGCGCAGCGTCGGCGACACGGGTTAGAATATGTTGACCCGGAGCGATCATGCGGGAATTGTTCATCTCGGTGCCCTCAATTAAATTTCGGCGACGTCTCGCTGACGTCTTGGGCGTTCTTGTACTCGGATTGTGCGGCGCTGCAAGTCATGCTTATATCGCGATTCGAATAGAAAATATTGACGATGCAGAACTCCCATCGTTTACCCAGCCTTAACGCTTTGCGCGCCTTCGAAGCGGTCGCGCGCCGGCTGTCGTTCGCGCGCGCCGCGGAGGAGCTGTTCGTCACCAAGGCCGCCGTCGCGCAGCAGGTGCGCCTGCTCGAGGACGAAATCGGGGCGCCACTGGTCGAGCGCTCCGGGCGCGGCCTCCGATTGACCGAATCAGGCGCGGCGGGAGCGGCGGCGCTCGCCGACGGCTTCGCGATGCTCGCGCGCGGCGCCCGGGCGATGCGCGAGGCCCGCGGCCGGGGGTTTCTGGTCATCAATTCCAGCGCGTCGTTCGCCGCGACCTGGCTGGTCGGCCGGATCGGCAAGTTCAAGGCGCGGCATCCAGAGATCGACGTGCTGGTCGACGCCAACCCGATCGAGGACGCGCTCGATCGCGGCGCGGTCGATGCGCTGATCCGCTGGGGCGCCGGCGATTTTCCCGGCCTCTCGACGACGCGGCTGTTCAAGGAGGAGGTGTTTCCGGTCTGCGCCCCTGAGGTCGCCGCCGGCGAGCATCCGCTCCGCGAGCCGCGCGACCTCGTCAACCACACGCTGCTGCACCTGGAGTGGAATCCGCAGCATTCGACCTGGCCGTCTTGGGCCGATTGGCTCCAGGCGGCGAGCGCGGGGGAGATCGAGGCGACGCGCGGCGTCTATTTCAACCAGATGTCGATGGCGATCAGCGCCGCAGCGCAAGGCCAGGGCGTCGCGCTGACTTCGTTCGCGATCGCCGCCGACCACCTCGCCCATGGCCGCCTCGTCGCCCCGTTCGAAGTCAGCATGCGAACGCCGTTCGGCTATTATTTCCTCTGCCGCCCCGCCGACGCCGACACGCCGCGGATCAAGGCGCTGCGGGATTTTTTGGTGGAAGAGGCGGCGCTGTCGGCGGGGTGAGGCGGCGTGTGAAAATCAAGCGATTCTCACCCGCCAATTGAGTGTCCCCAATGGTTGGAAGCGGACTTCTGCATCCAATATCTGCACCCGCTGAGCGATTGACCTGGTTGGTGTGGTTACGCGGCGCCTTTATCTTGCAGACCGTGCGCGGACGGTCTGCAAGAATTCTGCACGCGAGCAAGTCGTTCTCGTTGCGAATAGGTCGAATTTCTAGGCGTCGCTGTCTTCGACGAATGCCCGGAGCCTTTTCGCCCGCTCGTCCCACAGCGCCGATACTTGGGCGAGTTGCTCTTGCAATGTCGAAATCTGGCCCGCCTGTAACTGCCACTGCCGGTTTCGACCGGTTCGAGAACTTTCAACCAAGCCTGCCTCTTCCAGCACGCGTAGATGCTTGGTTATGCCTTGGCGTGAAACCCCGCCAGCGCCCGCCTTGAACTGGACGGTTTGCAGAGGCCCGCTCTCGCACAATTGCCTGACGATCGATAAGCGGACCGGATCGCCCAAAGCAGCGAAAATCGGGGCCGCTGATCGCAAGTTGTCCAGCCGTTTGCCCTGCGTGGCGGTGATCTCAGCTCTCCTTTGAAGCGAGATATTTCTCGATGAGTTTTGCCTGATGCGCCCAGCCCCCATCATTCGCTTTGATCGCTTCTGAACGTCGGTCGGCCGGAAGTTGGTCGAACCCCGATTCCGTGATTGTGAGCAAGACGCCACCCTCGACCTCCGCCAGTTCGAACGTGACAAGCGTCATGGGTTCGACGGCATAATCTTGAGCGGGATCGATGGCGAATGGATGCCAGCGGAACGAAAACAGCCGCATGGGCTCGATCTGCTCGACCTTTACCCTCCAAGCCACGCCGCGATGCGGCTCCTGCAAACGGGCGACCTCCGGGTCAACTCGAGTGGGGACAATTCGGCCCACCGCTTCCTGACCAGCGACAAAGGGGCGATCGATCTCAACACCGAACCACTCTCCGAAGCGGCTCGAGTCAGTGAGCGCGCGCCATACCCGGTCTGGCGTGGCTTTCAACATTATTTTCTTCTCGATTTGGCTCGCTTCCATGAGCAACCTCCTGGTTGCGCCTGAACTAGCAAAAGGCGGGCTGAGACGCAACCGTTTTGTTGCTTTTTGGAGAGTGAAGTGCGGGCCATTCTCAACCCGCCCGATTCACTGCCTCACGATGCGCGCGTGCACGTCAGTATTTGCTATAACCATGCGCGCCGCTGATGCCGGCGTCAGCCAACAGCCGGAAAAACAGGCCGCCATCGACGTCCGATAGTTCCACGCCGCCGTTCTCGCCCATGAAGGCTGACGGGTCGGCGAGTCGCGACGCCTTTCCTTCCAAGTAGGCCCCCAGACGTCGCCCTTCGGCGACGACGGCGAGATTGGGGGCGCGCCGCAGTTCGTCATAGCGCCGCAAGCTTTCGGTCACCCGGCCCGGGGAGAACGTCGCCGCGAGCGCCATGGCATCGTGCCCCGCCTTGATGGCGCCGCGTGCCGCGTGCGGGCGCGCCACGAAGGCGGCATCCCCCAACAGCGCCACCCGGCCCACCGCCATTTGGGGTGAAACGAGATCGCCGATCGGCTGAAATAGAGGTTGCTCGCATGCCATCACCATCTCGGCCCATTGTGGCGCAAGAAGAGCTTCGGCGTCGCGCCGCATCGTGGCGATCAACTCCGGCCGGATCGACTGGGGCGGAATGCCATCCGGATGATGCCGACCGGATGAGTCGGTCAGCATGTCACGCAGATCCGGCTCAGCAGCCACCGGCCGATACCAGACTATATTGTAACGCCGTCGGCCAAGCCTCAAATCGTCGCCGATACCAGGGACGGGATAGCCGACGATGTGTTCGCCGGGCAACAATCCCCAACCGAAACGGTCGAACAAAGCGGCATGCGTCGAAGGGGACAAAGCACGTTCCTCGACCATCCCCCTCCAGGCAATGTATCCACCGTAACTCAACTCGGCATCCGGGTAGAGTTGCCGACGCACGGTCGAGCGAACGCCGTCCGCGCCGACAAGCAAATCGCCACGCAAAGTCTCTCCATCGGCGAGCCGGGCGGTAACGCCGTCATCGTCCTGCTCGAATTCGACCAACTCCACGCCTCGGCGAACGCGCTCTTCCGGAAAGGCGTCGCTCAGCATGTTGTAGAGCCTGGCCCAGGACGTGCAGAACTGGGGCATGGGAAGCTCGGCGGCGACGCTGCCGTCGCGCGCGAGCGCCATTCGCCCCGCAACCGCGACCCCGACGGCGCCATCGACCCGAGCGCCGGCGGCGAGAAGCCCTTCCAGCATCGACGGGTGAACTCCGAGGCCCGCGCCGCGGCCCTCGAGTTCGCCGACCGACCTTTCGACGATCGTCACGTCAGAGCCCGCGCGGAGCAGCATGTTACCCGCGAAAAGCCCGCCCAGCGAGCCGCCGACGACGATGGCGCGGGGCATTTCACCGCCCTCCCAAGACTGAACCGTTCCCCCGGACTGGCCGATCGGACTGAATACCATGAAAAGGAGAAGGCTTTCAGACTGAATTTTCGTTCTGCAATTTCGACGGGAAACAGGGCCACCCCTATCCTCCGAGCGGTTTTGAGAATCGTCTTCAGGAATGCCTTGGTAGCACGCAGTTTAGCAAGTTTTCGAGGCGTATTTTTCTTTCTTCAACCGCGCGTTACGTGTGTTCGTTGGCGTACAGAACTTCTTCGCCCGCTTGACCTGGGGTGGTGGCTAGACTAGGCTCAGTTGTACGGTTGCGGGCGTAGGAGCCGGTGCTCCGAGGACTCCGTCGCCCCCAAACAAGCCTGCGGGGTCGATGTTTGCTCGCCTCCGCGAAATCGGGGCATGGCTAAGGTCAAACGGCTGTTGCGGCGAAGCGGACTTGCTTCACATGCATTCCACGGTCGAAGATCGAAATGGGAGTTGAAACCATGAATTTTCCAAAATTAATGGCGGCAATGCTGATGACGGCCGGCGCATTCCTTTACGCTGTGCCGGAGAGTCAGGCGTTAGAGACGTTCGGCGCCCCGGGCGTAGCGGCGCTTCACGATGACGTCATAAGTGTGCGCGGCGGCCGTGGCGGCGGCGGCGGCGCTCGTCATGGCGGTGGCGGCGGCCGTGGCGGGTTCGCCGGTGGCGGCCGTGGCGGGTTCCATGGCGGTGGCCGTGGCGGGTACGCTGGCGGCGGCCGCTATGGCGGTGGCCGTTATGCCGGGGGCGGGTACCGCGGCGGTTACGGGTATCGCGGCGGCTACGGGTATCGCGGCGGTTATGGGTATGGTGTAGGGGCCGCTGCCGTCGGCGCCGCCGCCGTCGGCGCAGCAGCATATGGTGCGCATCATTGCGGGTACTACCCTTACGGTCCGTGCTATTAATCGTAGGGCCTCATCCGTAACAGCTTGCTGACACGGGTTCCGCGCTGCGCCTCGCTTGTCCTCGGGCGCGGTATCGGGACCCGTAGTCTAATCCTGTCCAGGCCGACTTCTTCGCCGGTCCTCC
>DASXYQ010000232.1:0-4164 GCA_036502445.1 Roseiarcus sp.
AGCGATGGCGGCAATGCGCCGCTTGCGCCCGGGGGCTCGTCCGGCGGCTCTTCGGCTGTGGTGGCAGCCCGTATCGCGCCGGGCGCGACGGGCACCGACACCGGCGGCTCGATCCGTCAGCCGGCCGCATTCACCGGCATCGTCGGATTGAAGCCGACCTACGGCCGCTGCTCGCGATGGGGGATCGTCGCGTTTGCGTCCTCGCTCGACCAGGCGGGACCGTTCACGCGCACGGTGCGCGACGCCGCGATCATGCTGCGCTCGATGGCGGGAGCGGACCCAAAGGATTCGACCTGCGCCGATTCGCCTGTTCCCGATTACGAGGCGGCGGTAGGCCGCTCCGCGAGAGGCCTGACGATCGGCGTCCCCCGGGAATACAGGATGGACGGCATGTCGGGGGAGATCGAGGCGCTGTGGACGCGCGGCGCCGAATGGCTGCGCGCTGCGGGCGCCCGCATCGTAGATGTTTCGTTGCCCCATACGCGCTACGCCTTGCCCGCTTATTATATCGTGGCGCCCGCGGAGGCGTCGAGCAATCTCGCCCGCTACGATGGCGTGCGCTACGGCCTGCGCGAGCCCGGCGCCGACATTGCCGAACTGTACGAGAACACGCGCGCGAAGGGATTCGGCCCCGAGGTGCGAAGGCGCCTGATGATCGGAACTTATGTCCTGTCGGCGGGCTATTACGACGCTTACTATGTTCGCGCGCAAAAAATCCGCACCTTGATCAAGCGCGACTTCGAGGCCGTTTTCGCCGCCGGGGTCGACGCCATCCTGACGCCCGCCACGCCATCGGCGGCGTTTGGCATCGGCGAGAAGGGCTCCGCCGATCCCGTCGAAATGTATCTCAACGACGTCTTCACGGTGACGGTCAACATGGCGGGCCTGCCGGGCCTGGCGGCGCCGGCCGGGCTTTCGGCGGAAGGATTGCCGCTCGCTCTGCAATTGATCGGCCGGCCGTTCGATGAGGAGACGCTGTTCACGCTCGGCGAGGCGATCGAACAGTCGGCGGGACGCATGCGCCTGCCCGATCCATGGTGGGCGTGAACGCGAGAACCAGGAAGTTTGCGAATGTCGGACGAGACCCATTCCAGGCTCATCAAGGGCGCGACGGCCGACTGGGAGGTCGTCGTCGGGTTGGAGGTGCACGCGCAGGTCACCTCCCGCGCGAAGGTGTTTTCCGGCGCTTCCACCGCCTTCGGCGGCGAGCCCAACACCCATGTTTCGCTGGTCGACGCGGCGATGCCGGGGATGCTTCCGGTCCTCAACAGGGAATGCGTCGCGCAGGCGGTGCGCACCGGGCTCGGCCTGAAGGCCAGGATCAATCTCCGTTCGTCGTTCGACCGCAAGAACTACTTCTACCCCGACCTGCCCCAAGGGTATCAGATATCGCAGTACAAGAGCCCGATTGTCGGCGAGGGCGAAATCCAGGTCGATCTGACGCCGGATCATTCGATCCGCGTCGGGATCGAGCGCCTGCATCTCGAGCAGGACGCCGGCAAGTCGCTGCACGACCAGTCGGCGACGATGAGCTTCGTCGATCTCAACCGCTCGGGCGTCGGTCTGATGGAGATCGTCTCCAAGCCGGACATGCGCTCGGCCGACGAGGCCAAGGCCTATGTCGGCAAGCTGCGCACGATCATGCGCTACATCGGCAGTTGCGACGGCGACATGGAGAAGGGCAGCCTGCGCGCCGACGTCAACGTCTCCGTGCGGCTTCCCGGCGCGCCCCTCGGCACGCGCTGCGAAATCAAGAACGTCAATTCCATTCGCTTCATCGGTCAGGCGATCGACGCCGAGGCGCGCCGCCAGATAGCGATCCTCGAGGACGGCGGCGCCATCGTTCAAGAGACGCGGCTGTTCGATCCCTCGCGCGGCGAGACGCGCTCGATGCGCTCCAAGGAAGAGGCGCACGACTATCGCTATTTCCCCGATCCCGATCTCTTGCCGCTCGAGCTCGACGAGGAGTTCGTCGCCGCTCTGGCGGCCGAATTGCCCGAGCTGCCGGACGCCAAGAAGGCCCGTTTCATGGCCGATTACGGGCTCAATGCCTATGACTCGGCGGTCCTCGTCGCCGACAAGGAGACGGCGAACTATTTCGAGGCGGCAGCCCGGTTCGAAGGCGCTGCTCGCGACGCGAAGTCGGTCGCCAACTGGATCATGGGGGACCTCTCCGCCTTCGCCAATGCGCACGCGGTGGGCGTCGCCGAAGCGGGGCTCGGCGCGGGCGCACTCGCCGCGCTCGTCGATCTCATCAGCGAGGGAACCATCTCCGGCAAGATCGCCAAGGACGTGCTCGCGATGCTGCTCGGACCCGACAAGGGCGCCGACCCGCGCGAGCTTGTAAAGGCGCGCGGTCTCAACCAAGTCAGCGACGCCGGCGCGATCGAGCGAGCCGTCGATGCGGTGATCGCGGCCAACGTCGCGAAGGCGGAGCAGGCGAAGGCGAAGCCCGGCATGCTCGGCTGGTTCGTTGGACAGGTGATGAAGTCGACCGGCGGCAAGGCCAACCCGCAAGCGGTGAGCGACGCCTTGAAAGCCAAGCTCGGGCTCCTCTGATCGAGAGGAATCCGCGGGGTCGCATGGCGCGTTCGTCATCTGATTCGTTTTGGAATCGGACGCGCCAGGCGATCGAAATTCGTTTCCGCGAGAAAAATGCGACGCTCATCACCAAGAAAAATTCGATCGCGATATGCCTGACGCGGGCGCTGTCGCTCGACGCTTTCGCAACGGCGATGCGGACTCTCGCGACCTGGCGAGCGCGCGGCGCGTGGCCCTCGCGCGGCCGCGCGAAGCAACCAAGCACGGAGAGCGAGAATCGCGCAGTGACCAGGAAAATATGGTCATTGCGGAAATATCGGATGGCCGGGCCGAAGCCGACGATGTAATCGGTCCAGCGTTTCGCGAGCCGGTCTCGGCGCCACGTGGAGGACAGCGACGCGCGATGGCGCGGAGCGAGTTGATTGCCTCGCGCGCGTGATTATTCGATAGGCCAGCGCTCGGAACCCCTTGCTCCGCCGCGCGTTCGCTTGATCTGAGAAAAAAAGCAAAGTTAACGTCGGAGTCGTACGTCCTTCGCGCGAACGCGTTTCGCACGAAGGGATCAACCGAGAGGGACTGATCACAATGGCGAAAGCTGCTGCGAAGAAAACGACGAAGAAGGTAGCCGCGAAGAAATCTCCAGCCAAGAAGGCGGCGCCGAAGACCGCCGTCAAGCCGACGGCGCGCAAGGTCGTCGCCAAGAAGGCGACGCGCAAAGCCGCGGTGAAGAAGAGCGCGGTGAAGAAGCCTGCGAAGAAAGCCGCCGCGAAGAAGGGCGTTGCGAAGAAGGCCGCCGGGAAGAAGGTCGCCGCCAAGAAGACCGCCGTCAAGAAAGCCGCGCCGGTCAAGCGCAAGAAATCCGTTCCGGCGCCGCCTGCGCCCACGGAGCCGCCGGCTTCGACCTGACGGGGACGACCGATCGACGGCTGACCAGATTCGGCGCGCGGCGTTTCGCCGATTCCGATCAGCCGGTTCGTGCTCGCGCGCCTCGTTGGATCGAGAGATTGGTCCGAACGTCGGCGGTGGGGCTGGCTCTGTCGCTGGCTCGCGTCACGATGCTCCGACCTCAATCAGGGAGCTGATGAAGGCCGCGACGACTCAACGGATGCCGCTCTTACTGGCCGATGCCGAACGGCCGGAAGATTTCTATCGTGCTCGAGGAGTGCGGCTTGCCGTACGCGCATGGTCGACATCGGACGCGGCGAGCAGTTCGAACCGAGCTTTGTCGCGATCTCGGCGCGATGGCTGAATACGCTGCTGGCGCGGGCCGGCGGTCATCCCGGTCGGCGAAAAGCCCCCGGATCGACGGAGCGTGCCAAATCCCGTTCGGCCGGCGGTGGCCGCGAGCCTGCGCGCGGGTCTTGCAATAGGCGCAGGCGTCGGGCATATCCCGGGGGCGGAGTCCCGACGCGCAGCGGAGATGTGGCCGAGAGGCTGAAGGCGGCGGTTTGCTAAACCGTTATAGGGTTGTAAAGCTCTATCGAGGGTTCGAATCCCTCCGTCTCCGCCAGCCATCATTGAAATCATGACATTTTTTGAGGTTGACGTTTTTAAACTCCCGGATCAACCCCCGAGCTGGCAGATGAGAGCGGGGAAGCATAGAAGCTGTAGTCGCTGGTCTGC
>DASXYQ010000233.1:0-6125 GCA_036502445.1 Roseiarcus sp.
TCAAGGCGCCATAGCCCGTCGAGGGACGGGCGTCTTTCGACGCCCTACGGGCGCGCCTCCTCCGCTTCGCTACGGCCCTTCGGGTGACTGCTGCGCTCGCGCCGGGCCTTTGGTTGCCATGACGTTTTGCTGCAAGCCCCGCCGCCCGGGCGGGGCTTGCAACAAAACGTCATGGTAGGGTTGCGCCGCGTCGGTTCGGGGCGGTAACCCGAAGGGGCGAAGCGGCGCAGCGGCCTCTTGGCCGCTTGACGGCCACGAACCGGCGTGGCCCCGGCGGGTTCTCGAGTTCAGCCGCGTGACCGTCGTCCGGCGCGGTAGCCTGTCGAGAGAGAACGGAGATTGGATCATGCACTCTTTTATGTACCGCGCCCGGTTCGAGCCTGGCGACGAGCGCGGGATCGTGGTCACTTTCCCTGATGTCCCCGAGGCGATCACCGAGGGCGACGACGAAGTGGAAGCTCGCGTGATGGCCGAGGGGGCGCTGGCTCTCGCGCTTCTTTCTTATCCGAAGCGTAGCCTACCTCTCCCGTTGCCGCGCGAACATGGCCGCGATTTGATTCCGATCATCGTGGCGCCTGAGGACGCGGCGAAGCTGGCCGTGCTCGACGCTTGGCGTCAGGCCGGCATTGGCAAGAGCGATCTTGCGCGCCGGCTCGGCAAGGACGAGAAGGAGGTTCGCCGGATATTCGATCCGATGCATCCGACAAAACTCTCGGTGCTCGAGTCGGCGCTACGCGCTCTCGGTCGGCGCCTCGTCATATCCACAGAGGCCGCGGAGTAAGCCAACGGGTTTGCACAAGGAATCAGCTCAAGTTGGTATATTTGACATCGATTGAACGCTAGATTACTCTTGACGCAATCATGAAGACGACCCCCGCTTCCGAAAACACGCTGATCCCGGCCGCCCTGCTCGAACAGGTGAAGGCAATGGCAGAGGCCGAGTCCCGCTCTCCGGGCGAGATTTTACGCGACGCGATCGAGTTGTATCGGCGCGATCATCTCGCCCTTGCCGAACCGGTGAAAGACCCGGCTGCCGAAGCGCCATGTTCCCCGCGGGAGGCCGTCGCTCGCATCCTAGAGCGACGACGATACCGTCAAATGCCGGATGGCATGACCATTCGCGACATGATGACGCTCGGGCGGGCGTGACGGTCTTCGTCCTCGACAATTCCATTGCGATGCGCTGGGCCTTTGCTACGGGCGCGCATCCCCATGCCGATGCGATCCTCCGAGATTTGCAGTTGCAGGGCAGCGAAGCCGTGGCTCCCGTTCTCTGGCGCTATGAAGCCAGCGCCGTGCTCGCGGTCGCTCAAACCAGGGGAACAATTCCGGCGCACGAAGTCGCGTTTTTCCTGCAAGATTTGGAGGGGTTGCCGATCCGCATCGACCCGGAAAGCAGCCGTCGCATCTTTTCCGACGTGCATTGGCTCGCGGTTAGCTACCGGCTGACGTCGTACGATGCCGCCTATCTGGAGCTTGCCCTTCGCCGCGCACTCCCTCTTGCGACGCTCGACAACGAGTTGATTGCTGCCTGCCACAAGGCGGGCGTCTCGGTGCTTTGAACCAACGACATTACCGCCAGATCGCGATTTCACTCGGCCCCACCTCAGGCCCGCCGAGCAGGAACGTCGACCCCGACTGGGTTCGAAAAATCTCGTCGCCGTAGTTGAACGCGAACGTCAGATCCCCGCGCCGCCGCAGGCGCACGCCCTCGGGCAGGGGCTCGACCGGCAATCCCGCCCGCGCCGCCATCCCCAGGATGACATTCGCGAGCAGCGTCGCATCGGGCCAGCACGCCAGATACGACCAGCGCCCCGCGCGCACGAGCGCGGGGTCGTCGTCCTCGAAGCGCGCATCGATTTCGATGGCGCCGGTCGCTTCGATCCGTTCGCGCCAGCGCTCCGCGGCGCCAGTCGCCGAGCCGCTCACCTCATCGCTGAGGCCAGGGCGCAGCGAGGCGACTTCGATCACGCGAATGGGAACCAGCGAGGCGAGCGGGCCGGGCGGCAGATTGTCGGGAATGGCGAAATGGCGCGCCTTGGAGCCGCTGCGCGGCCCGAACAGCACCTGCCCTTCGGCGTCGGCGAACGCCGCGACCGCCGCTTCGCCGATATGGGGCAAGGTGGGAACGAGCACGAGCGCGTAGCCCGCGAGGTCGGCGCCGGCGGGCAGGATGTCGACGTCGAGGCCGAGACGGCGCACCGCCTCGTACCATCGGAAGGTCAGCTCGAGATACGAAAAGTCGGCGCCTTGCGGCTGAATGCGCGTGATCCAGGACGCCTCGTAGTCGAACACGAGCGCGACCGGCGCGCGCGCCGTCGCCGGCAATTCGCCCAGCGCCGCCAATTCGGCGCCGACGCGCGCCGCCTCGCGTCCCCCGGGGCTGAGCCCCGAATTGTCCGGCAGGTTGAGCCCCGCGTGCATCTGCTCCTGCGCGAACGGCGCCTGCCGCCAGCGAAAATAAGAGACCACTTCGGCGCCATGCGCGAGCGCCTCCCAGGTGAACAGCCTGACTTGGCCGGGTCGAGGGATCGCGTTCCACGGCGCCCAGTTCACCGGCCCGGGCTGCTGCTCCATCACCCACCAGCGGCCGCGCCCGACGCCGCGATAGAGATCGTGGTGGAACGGCGCGATGTCGGGATGTGAGGTCCGCGCCCAGCGCAGGCGCTCCGCCTGCGTGAACGGAAAGCTCTCGACGAAGCCGATCGGGTAGGAATCCCAGCTCGCGAAATCCAGCGGCGCGGCGCAGGCGAAATGATCGAAGTCGTGAGAAAAGCCCATGAAATTGTGGGTGGCGAAGCGACCCGGCGAGTGCGCGCGGATGATCTCGACCTGCATCCGATTGTAGGCGTCGACCTGTTCGGACGAGAAGCGCCAGAAGTCGAGCCGCGCGGCGGGATTCGGCTCGGTCACGGTCAGGTGCGGCAGGGTGATCGCGTCGAAGGAGTCGACCTCCATCGACCAGAACACGGCGCCCCAGGCTTCGTTCAGTCGCTCGGGCGTCTGATAGCGCCGCCGCAACCAGTCTCGGAACGCGCGAAGGTCCACCTCGCCCCAGGACAGGATCGTGTCGTGACAGCCGTATTCATTGTCGGTCTGCCAGCCCGCGACCGCGGCGTGGGTCCCGAATTCGCGCGCGAGGATTTCGACGATGCGCGCGCTCTCGCGCCGATAGATATCGGACGAAAAGCTGTAATGGCGGCGCGAGCCGAAGCCCCGCGGCCGCCCCTCTCGATCGACCGGAGCGATTTCGGGATGGCGGACCATCAGCCATTTCGGCGGCGTCGCGGTCGGCGTTCCCAACACGACTTTCACGCCCGCGGCGCCCAACGTGTCCAGCGCGCGACGCAGCCATGCGACCTCCAGCCGCCCCGCCTCCGGCTCGATGCGGCTCCACGCGAATTCGCCGATGCGCACATAGCCGATGCCCATCGCGCGCATGCGCCGGGCGTCGTCGGCCCATAGGCTTTCGGGCCAATGTTCGGGGTAATAGCAGACGCCGAGCAATCAAGTTCCCTTCGTTGGGAGACCCTTTCTCCCGCATGCGGGAGAAAGTGGGGCCATAGGGCGTCGAAGACGCCCGTCTTTCGCCTAGGGCCAGCGCGCCAGCGGCGGCAGCGAGGACAGAATCGAATCGACGTGGCCGCCCGTCTTCAGGCCGAAGACCGTACCGCGGTCGTAGAGCAGGTTGAATTCGACATAGCGTCCGCGCCGCACGAGCTGCTCATCGCGATCGGCTTGCGTCCAGGGCGTTGCGAAATTCTTGCGCACGATCTCGGCATAAGCGGAGACGAAGCTCTCGCCGACGTCGCGCGTGAACCCAAAATCGGCGTCCCACGCCGAGTTTTCGGGGTCGCCCGCGCTGTTGAGCCAGTCGTAGAAAATGCCTCCGATGCCGCGCGGTTCGTTGCGGTGCGGGAGGAAGAAATATTCGTCGCACCACGCCTTGTACTTCTCGTGAGAAGCGACGCCCGCATGGCGTTCGCAGGGGCCGCGCATCGCCGCGTGAAACGCGGTCGCGTCCTCATCGTCCTGCACTCGCCGGCGGTCGAGCATCGGCGTCAGGTCGGCGCCGCCGCCGAACCAGGCCTTCGAGGTCACGACGAAGCGCGTGTTCATGTGCACGGTCGGCACGTTCGGGTTCCACGGATGGGCGATCACCGAGACGCCCGAGGCCCAGAAACGCGGATCGGCTTCGGCGCCGGGAATCTGTTTGGCGAATTCCGGCGCGAAGGTCCCGTGAACCGTCGAAGCGTGAGCGCCCATCTTCTCGAACACCCGCCCGCGTAACGTTGCCATCTGACCGCCGCCGCCCGGCGCGCCGCTACGGTCCGTCCGGACCCACGGCGCCAGCGCGAAACGCCCCGGGTCGAGCGGTTCGCCGAACGGGCCGGGGCATTCCCGCTCCAGTTCCTCGATAACGCCGATCAGGCGCGTCTGCAGCAATTCGAACCATGCGCGCGCGGCTCGCTTGCGGTGCTCGAGATCGGTCGGACCTGGTGACAAACGGCTCTCCTTTCCACCTCTGAACCGAGAGTTCCCGGCTGCCGACAACTGAACTCCGCGGCGCCCTCGCCGCGGTCAGCTTCGCATTCCCGCCGACTGCCTTGGCAGACGATCCCGACCGCGCGCGATAGACCGGGGGCAGGGCGGCCGATCGAGTCGATGCTCAGAAGATATTTCTACATTCCGAGCATCTTCAACACTACGTGTTGCCCCTTCTCCGGAGCATCGTCAAACCTAGGTGTTAACCTGCCGTTCAGCCGCCCTCGCGCGTTAGTAGCAATGAAACGCGATTCGTCTACGGAGAGATAATGTCGGCCCTCTCGCAAACCCCTGCCACGCGCCGAGTAGACAGCATCGACTTCTGGCGGGGGATCGTTTTGATCGCGATCCTCTGCGATCATATTCCTGGAAATCTGATCGAAAAGGCGACGCCGCGCAACTTCGCTTTTTCCGACAGCGCGGAGGCCTTCGTCTTCCTGTCGGGCGTCTCGGTTGCGCTCGCGCACTATGGAAGAGCGCAACGCGCGGACTGGCGAGGACTGCTCGGGCGGTGCTTTGGGCGCGCATATCACATCTATGGCGTCCATATCGGCCTGACCTGCGTGGCGGTCGCGATCGCCGCGATAGGTTACATCGTCAGCGGCGCGCCGGGCCTGATCGAGGCCGATGGGCGAAGCTTCGTCTTCCATCAGCCGCTACAAGCCGCCCTCGGCGTCCTCATGCTCACTCAACAGCTCGGCTATTTCAATATTCTCCCGTTGTATGTCGTGCTTCTGCTCTGGGCGCCCGTGGCATTGGCGATGGCGCGCGCGAGCCCATGGCTCGCCCTCGGCGCTTCGCTCGCGATATATGCGGCCGCGCGAATCCTCGGGCTGGCGCTGCCGAGCTGGCCGGAACCCGGGAGCTGGTTTTTCAATCCTTTCGCTTGGCAGCTCGTTTTCACCCTTGGCATCGTCGGCTGCGTTCTCTGGCGCGACCGGCCGATTCCGAAGTCTCCGACGCTCTACTGGACCGCGGCGGCCGCGTTGACCGTCGCCGCATTCGGCGTGACCGACGGATTTTGGAAGCTGCCGGGCATCCGCGACAGCTTGTTCGCGCATCTGGATCTGTTGAAGGCCGATCTCGGCTTCGGCAGGCTGGCGCATTTCGTCGTGCTGGCGTACTTCGTCGCGCGGACCCCGGTCGCGACGGTCGAGCGGACCACGATCGGGCGCGAGTTGCAGCGACTCGGCCGATACAGTCTGCCGATTTTCGCGTTTGGTTCGATTCTGAGTTGCGCGGGCCAAGTCGTCATGCAGGCGGCGTCGGCGCAAATTCCTGATTGGGTCGCCACAATTGGTCTTGTCTACACGCTGTTCGGTATATTAGGATTATTCCTGTTCGCCCGATACCTCGAATGGAACAAAACAACGCCGCATGCCACAGCAAGCTCGCAGGAAGTTCAGCCGCCATCTTCTGCCCGGTTTTTGCTCGGGCTTCACAGTCGCTCTCGCGCTCTTTTCGCTCGCCCCGGCCCTAGCCGCTAGCTTGGACTGCCCCAAGGGGCGGCCGGCTTTCCTGGCCGACAGCGTCTGGCGTCTGAACGATTCGGTCACGGCAAAAAACCTGCGGATTCTCGC
>DASXYQ010000234.1:0-7418 GCA_036502445.1 Roseiarcus sp.
AGTTCTCGGGGTTTATTTGCCCGCTTCTTCAAACACTTTGCGGGCAATCTGAAGCGCCGTCATCGCCGGCGGCCAGCCGGCGTAAAAGGCAAGATGCGTGATGGTCTCGATGATCTCGTCGCGCGTAATGCCGTTCTCCAAAGCGTGCTTCAGGTGAAACGGCAGCTCGTTCGTTCGATAGAGCGAGATCAGGCTCGTGATCGTCACCAGGCTGCGATCGCGCGGCGAAAGCTTCGTGTTTTCCCAGACATCGCCGAACAGCACCTTGTCGGTGATCTCGGCCAGATGCGGCGCGATATCGCCGAAATTCTTGCGGGCGTTGGTTGGTTCGTCGGCCATGGCGTGATCTCCTAAAGTGAGCGGCGAGGCTGCGAAGAGGGTTGAAGAGGCGATGAAGGTACGGCGGTCCATGCCGGTGCTCAGCCTCCGAATTGTTCGTCGCTGACCTTTTCCATCCAGTCGACGTTCTTGCCCTCGAGCTTTTCCTGGATGGCGATATGGCTCATGGCCGTGGTCAGGCCCGCGCCGTGCCAGTGCTTTTCGCCGGGCGGGAACCACACGACATCGCCCGCACGAATTTCCTCGATCGGGCCGCCTTCGCGCTGCACGCGTCCGCAGCCGAAGGTGACGATCAAGGTCTGGCCAAGCGGGTGCGTATGCCAGGCCGTGCGGGCTCCCGGCTCAAAGGTGACATGCGCGCCGGAAACACGGGCGGGCTCGGAAGGATTGAACAACGGATCGACCCTGACTGTGCCGGTGAAATAGTCGGCGGGACCTTTGGCTGATGGCTGTGCGCCGCTGCGTTTGATCTCCATGGCGGAACTCCTGTCGAAAGGGCTGGGGCCAAACTGCCCCCGTGTTTCACCAAAAATAGCGCGAGCCATTGGCCGCGATAATGGGATATAATCAACATAGACTTATTAGAGGTTCTTCTAAATGCAAAAGGAGACGGCGGCTGATTTGGTGGCGTTTCTCGTCGTTGCACGGGAACAAAGCTTCACGCGTGCGGCGGCGCAGCTCGGCGTATCGCAATCGGCGCTGAGCCAGACCATGAAGGGTCTGGAAGCCCGGCTTGGCGTGCGGCTTCTGACAAGAACGACGCGCCGTGTATCGCCCACGGAAGCCGGAGAGCGCCTCTTACGCACGATCGGCCCCCGTTTCGACGAGGTCGATGTCGAGCTGCAAGCCGTCACGGCGCTGCGCGATACGCCGGCCGGCACGATCCGCCTGACCGCGACCGAAAACGCAGCAGCGTCGGTGCTCGTTCCGGCACTCGAACGCTTTCTGCCGAAATATCCTGACGTCAAAGTCGAGATCGTCATCGAGGTCGGACTGACGGATATCGTAGCCGAGCGCCTCGACGCCGGTGTCCGCTTCGGCGAACGGGTTGCGGAGGGCATGAACTCGGTGCGGATCGGACCGGACGCGCGCATGGCCGTGGTGGGCGCGCCGTCTTATTTTGCCGCGCGCAATCCGCCGAAGACGCCGCAGGACCTCACGGAGCACAATTGCATCAATCTGCGCCTGCCGACGCATGGCGGGCTCTATGTCTGGGAATTTGAAAAGGCGGGGCGCGAGTTGAACGTGCGCGTCGACGGCCAACTTGTTTTTGGAACATCCGGCCTCATCCTCGCCGCTGCGCGTGCGGGTCTCGGCTTGACTTACGTCACGGAGGAGCAGGCGAGCAGCGATCTCAAAAGCGGCCGGCTGGTCCGTGTGCTCAGCGACTGGTGCGCCCCTTTTTCAGGCTACCACCTCTATTACCCGAGCCGCCGCCAACCGACGCAGGCTTTCGCGCTGCTGGTCGAGGCGCTACGGTATCGCAGCCCTGCAAAGAGGGCTCAAAATTCTTGAATTATGACGAAGCGCCTTTTGTATGAAAATACGAGGCTTTTGAGGCATCGATGGCGAAACGCCCGCGACGATTTTTCTGTCGATTTTCTTTCCGGGAAAGACAATCCGTGCTAAGGTGTTCTTTCGGGCCTCAAGAATGGTCCGACGCTTTTTAATATTTGGAGGACAAGAATCCGGAAAATGGCGACCGCTGAGCCGATCGTCGCTCTTTTAGATCGAGGCGTTTCGGCGGGATCCCAGCGGGGGAGGCTGGCGAGCAAACGAAGTCGCCGGGAAATGGCGCCGCAACGGCTTGAAAAGATTGAATCTGCGCCGGGAAATGGTATGGGCTCGGAAGCCTCGGACCTACAACATCTGGTACGCGAGCGCGCGGCTGACGGGGGGCGGCTCGGGAGCTGCGAAGTTGCAGAAAAAGGCGCTTAGTGCTTTGAAATCGCGAGATGCAGAACTGAAATCGGCGCCTTCGTCCGGCGCCTCGAAAGGTCGTCGGGAGAGGCGGCAAGCGGATCGCCTAATGCAGTCGGGCCAACTCCATCACGCTGCGGATTTCGGCGGGCTTGATCAGGCCGACATGGGCGATGCGTACGGAATGCAGCGGGCCGTCCAGCTTTCGGCGCCAAAACTCGAGGAAGCCATGCAACGCGGGGAACCGGGGCGCCTGATCGTAGTCCTGCCAGATGTAAGTCTGCAGCAAGGACTGATGATCGGGCAGCCGATAAACGATCTCGGCCGTGGTCAGACTGTAACCTTGCAACTGACGGACGAAATCCGCTGACACGACAGAAGACGACATAGCGCGACCCTCCGTAGTTGGGGTGCGCGCGCGGGAAGTTCGCTTGGCGAGCGCAACCCTCCCGATTCGACGATTGAAGGCGCGAAAAGCCAACGCGACGTTTCACGCTGTCAGCGGCGGAGCAACTTTCGTGCCGCGGCGAGATCGTCTGATGTGTCGATATCCAGCGCCACGGCGGCGTCGTCGAACGGAACCTCCACCACGCGACCGGAAGCGGCTTCGCGCAGCAGGCGGCGCGCGCCCTCGTCGCCCTCGAGCCGCGCCACAGCGGCGAACAATTCCCGGCCGAGCAGCACGGGATTGCCGCGCCGGCCCGCGTGTACGGGGACCGCTGCGGACGCGTCCGGATGCGCCGCGAAGGCTTCGACGATCCGATCGATCATACCTGCTTCGACGTCGGGCATGTCGCCGAGCAGCACCACGGCGCCCAGCGCCGCTTCCGGCAGCGCCGCCACGCCGGTCCTGAGCGATGACGCCAGCCCGCTGGTGAAATCCGGATTGAATGCGAAGGCGAGCGGCAAGCCCGTGAGCGCCGCTTCCACATCGATGCGCGCGTGACCGGTCACGACGACGACGGGCCGCGCGCGGGACGCCAGCGCCGCCCGGGCGGCGCGGCGCACCATGGGTTCGCCACGATATTCCGCGACGAGCTTGGAGGCCTCGGCGCCTCCGCCTGCGAGGTACCGCGACGAGCGGCCTGCCGCGAGAACGACGGCGGCGACCTCACCCATCGCCGAGCCGCGGTTGCGGTCGCGACGCGATCTCCATCAACAGGCCGCCGACGCCCATCGCCTTGATGTCGGCGCTCGTGATGGGCACGCCGGCGAGGATGCGGTCGAGCACCCAGTCGAATCCGTTCTCCTTGGGCGAGCGCGCGCAGCCGGGAGCGCCGATGATCGGGGCGCCCGCGCGCTCGGCCAGCAAGAGCAGATTGCCCGGATCGACCGGCATGCCGAAATGCTCGATCCGGCCGCCGCTCGCCTCGATTGCGCGGGGAATGACGTCGCGCCGGTCGGTGATCGCGGAGGCGCCGAATATGACGAGGACGTCGCTGTGGGGCGCGAGCCGCTCGATCGCCGCCGCGAGCGCGCTCTCTTCGTGCGCGACGCGTTCTTCCTTTCCGATCGCCGCGCTAGACGGCGCGAGCCGCGCTTCGAGCACCCGCAACGTCTTGGCGACGACACTGGCTTTCAGGCCCGGCAGTAGCGTCGAGACGACGCCGACTCGCAAAGGGCGAAACGGCGCGATCCAAACCGCGCCGCCAGGCCCCACGGCCTCGCACGCGGCCGACAGCCCCGCTCCCGGCGCCGCGAAGGGAATGATCTTGACCGTCGCAACCATGTCGCCCGCCGCAACCGGGCGATGGGCGGCCAAAGTCGCCACCGTGATCGCCTCGTCCAGTCGGTTGATCCGCGCGATCGCGTCGGCGTCGACCATCGTCAAGCCGTTGACCGTGGCGAAAATATTGACGCGCCCGGTGAACGGCTGCTCGCGACGCAAATTTTCGCCGGCGAGGCGCTCGGCCAAGCGATCCGCCGCTTCGTTCTCGCCGACGTCTCCAGGCTCGATACGCGCCGCGATCACGCTATCGACGCCGGCGTCCCTGAGCGCGGCCTGATCGGCAGGCGTGATGACGTGGCCCTTCTTCAGCGGGCGGTCGCCCACGCGAACCGCGTGCGCGACGATCGCGCCCTCCGCCTCGGCGACCGGAATCGCTCCAAATTTCAAGGAGCGGCCCTCTCCGAGCGCAGCGGCTTCTTGCGCAGGGCAGCGATGATTTCACCGGTGATCGACACCGCGATTTCCGCGGGGCTGACCGCGCCGATGTCGAGGCCGATCGGGGCGTGGATGCGCGCCAGCGCCGCCTCCTCGAACCCTGCGGCCCGCATGCGCTCCAGGCGTTTGGCGTGGGTTTTGCGGGAGCCGAGCGCGCCGATGTAGAAGCAGTCCGCGCGCAACGCTGGCGCCAGTGCGCGATCGTCGATCTTGGGATCGTGGGTCAGAAGGCAGATGGCGGTGTAGCGATCGAGTGGCGCCGTCTCCAAGACTTCGTCGGGCCATTGCGCGAGGACCGGCACATCGGGAAAGCGCTCCGGCGTCGCGAAGGCGGTTCGCGGATCGATGATGGAGGGGTCGAAGCCCGCGATGCGCGCGAGCGGCGCCAGCGCCTGCGAAATATGCACCGCCCCGATCATGACCAGCCGCACCGGTGGCGCCTGGATGGTGAGGAAATAGCTCTGGCCCTCATGCTCGATCGTCGCGCTCTTCCCCGCGCGCAACGCCACCTCGAGCGGCTCGGCGAGAGGATCGCGGCCGGCCGCCTCGGCGGCGACGAACCTCTGCTCGCCGTCGGCAAGCTTTGTCACCAGCGCGCAGGCGCGCCGCTCGCGCCGCGCCGCGTTCATCGCCTTCAGGAGTTCGAGCTTCATCCGTCGACCCGCTCGACATAGACCTTGATGCGTCCGCCGCAGGAGAGACCCACGCGCCAAGCCGTCTCATCCGCGACGCCGAATTCCAGCGTCTTGGAAGCGCCGGAGGCGATGACGTCGAGCGCTTCCTCGACGACGGCGCCTTCGACGCAGCCCCCCGAAACGGACCCCAGGAAATTACCTTCTTCGTCGATCGCCAGATGCGAGCCGACCGGGCGCGGCGCCGAGCCCCAGGTCTCGACAACGGTCGCGATCGCGACCTTGCGCCCCGCGTCGCGCCATTGTTCGGCCGCGGTCAGAATGTCGTCGTCCATCATCAGCATTTTGCCTCTCCTTATGCAGCGGAGCCCCGCCGCGTGTTCCCCTCCCCGCTCTTGCGGGGAGGGCCAGGGGTGGGGCGCGCCCCGCTTCCGGAATAGTGCAGCCCTCCACCATACTTTGAAGAGCCCCACCCCCCGACCCTCCCCGCAAGAGGCGGGGAGGGGAGATCTCACGCCGCGCGCAGCCAGCGGCGCGGATCGTCGGCCTCGGACCTTTCCCGCGACAATGCGCGGCAGAGTTCGGCCATGCTGGCCAGATTGTGAATGGGCCTGAACTCGTCGACATGCGGCAGCATGGCGCGAATGCCTTGCGCCTTCGCCGAGAATTCATCGAAACGAAGCAGCGGATTGACCCAGATCAGCCGGCGACTCGATTTGTGCAGACGCTCCATCTCGGGCCCCAGCGCCTCGGCGCCGTCGCGCTCGAGCCCGTCGGTGAACAGCAGCACGATCGCGCCCTGCCCCAGCACCCGGCGCGACCAATCGCGGTTGAACCGGAGCAGCGAAGCGCCGATCCGCGTGCCGCCGGACCAATCGGCGACCTGACCCACGCAGCGCGCGAGCGCTTCGTCCGGATCGCGCGAGCGTAGCGAACGCGTCGCGTTCGTCAGTCGCGTGCCGAACAGGAAAGTCGTCGTGCGGCGGCTTTCCCCCACCGCGTGCAGGAAGTGCAGGAAAAGCCTGGTGTACTCGGCCATCGAGCCGGAAATGTCGCAGAGGGCGACGATCGGCGGCCGGCGGTCGACCGCTGAGCGAAACGTCAGATCGATTCCCGCGCCGCCGCCCCTCAGCGAACGGCGGAACGAGCGGCGCGGATCGATGCGCGCGCCCCGTCCGTTCGGCGCGAAGCGCCGGGTGGGCGTTCGGTCTTCAGGCAAAACGAAGCGCGCGATCAGCGCTTTCGCCTGTGCGATCTCGGCGGCGCTCATCTGCGCGAAGTCCTTGCCCTGCAGGATTTCATCGGGCGACATAGTCAGGCGGGCATCCAAATCGAGCGAAGGCGCGACCTTGGCGTCGTCGGTCGGCGGCTTGAACAGCGCGTCGGACACCCGCGTCGCCCCGGCGTCGGCCTTCTGCTCGGGTTTATCCGGCCGCGCCTGCGGCGACATCATCGCGAGCAGCTTTTCGACGAAGCCCTTGCGCCGCCAGAAGATTTCGAACGTGGGATCGAACAGCAGCGTGTGCTCATGCTTCTTGACGAAGACCGCGTGCAGGGTCTGACGAAAATCAGCTTTTTCGCCGAAGCCGGTCGCCTCGACCGCCGCCAGCGCGTCCAGCACTGCGCCAGGACCTACGGGAATGCCGGTCTCGCGTAGCGCGCGGGCGAAATAGAGGATGTTCAACGCGAGTGCGCCCTCTTCCATGGTCGCGGGTGTTGGAGGCTCGGAAGTCACGACTTCTCCGACGCGCGCTGCGCCGCGAAACAAGCGTTCGCGGGAATCGTGCAGGAAAGCTCGAAATCGTAACTCATGCCTACGCTTCACTGGTCTCGTGGCTAGCCGACTTCGCTGAGCCGCAACTCGGCGCGCGCCTGATCGATCAGTTCGCGCGCCTTGGAGCCCTGAATCTTGGCGATGTCGTCCTGGTATTTCAAGAGCACGCCCAATGTATCGGAAACCTGCGCGGGGTCCAGCGCCACGGCGTCGAGTTCGGTCAATGCGCTCGCCCAGTCCAGCGTCTCGGCTACGCCGGGCGATTTGAACAGGTCCTGCTTGCGCAGCCGCTGCACGAAAGCGACGAGTTCGGCGGTCAATCGGGCGGGCGCGCGCGGCGCCTTCGCGCGCAAGATCGCGATCTCGCGCTCAGAATCGGGATAGCCGACCCAATGGTAGAGGCAGCGTCGCTTGAGCGCATCATGGATTTCGCGCGTCCGGTTGGACGTTATGATCACGATCGGCGGGTTCTCCGGCTTGACGACCCCGATTTCCGGGATGGTGATCTGAAAATCCGACAGGACCTCGAGGAGAAAGGCTTCGAAAGCCTCGTCGGCGCGGTCGATCTCGTCGATCAGCAACACCGGGG
>DASXYQ010000235.1:0-4197 GCA_036502445.1 Roseiarcus sp.
TTTCCTGCGACGGTTCGAGAAATCCGGCGAGCCCGCGAGCCCTTGGACATTGCGTCGATAAGAAAACCCTAGACTTCTGAGCAACGAAGCAATTGCCAATTCGGGGGCCGTGCCCCGCTGACGCACTCTCGCCATCAACGCGGAGCGCTTTGGGTCGGGCTTCGGGACTTTCATTCTGCCGCGATAGCCGCAATCTCTCGCATTTTGGGACTTGCGGATACCGCACCTTCCATCGAAAGGAGATGACACCGCAGCCTTTCAAGAAAGCCTGGCGTGAAGCGTAGAGAACTTCGCTCCGTTCGCGAAAGAAATCCACGTGTCGCCCGTGCGGACAGAGGTTTCCCACCGTGCCGAAGGAAATCGACAAGGGGCACCCTTCGCCGCCATACTGGAAACGCACCTATTTCCACGCGCCACCGCCGGTCGCCGTCGAACCTAGCCGCCTTCGGCCAGCGCGCGCCTTCCGTGAGGTCGCAATCGCGATCCTTCTCATAAAACCCTGGCGTCGCAAGCCGCTCGCCGAGCCATTTCGCGACGGGCACGGTGACGGCGTTGCCGACAAGCGACCACCGAATCGATGCGCGGCCGACGTTTATGGCCGGCTCCGTCCACCCGGGCCTAAAGCCCTGGAGCCGCTCGGCATCGCGGATATCGGGCGTCACGACCATGCCGCAAGGCAGCAGGATAGCCGGCGGCGAAGCTATGCCGACCGTCGACCCGTTCTTCAGCGTCGGGATCGCGTCACGAGCCCATCCAAGGCCCCTGATGCCTTCGGTCCAGTAGAAGCCGTGCGCGTGCGTCGAGAGCGACGTGCTCGGCTCGGCCGGATCGACGTCGTCGGCGAGCAGCACCATTGCAGGATCGACGTCGGTCGTCGTCGCGACGAACAGGACGCGCTCGCGCCGCTGCGGCAAAAAGGCCATCGAATTCACCACGCGATAGGCCCAGCGATAGCCGCGTTGCTCAAATGCCTCGACCAGCGTTCTGAGGCCGCGCCCGGAATCGAGTTGCAGCATGAAGGAGACGTTTTCCAGCACGACCCAAGGCGCGCGGCGCGCGTCCAACAACCGGAACACATGGCCGACGAGGCCCGAGCGCTTGCCGCCGATCCCGGCCGTCATACCGGCTTGGCTCAGGTCCTGGCATGGGAAGCCTGCGACGACGGCCTCGACCTCCGAGGGCAGGTCGAACAGATCGATGATGTCGCCTTCGAGCGGCACGTCCGGGTTTCTCGCGGCCAGGACGGCGCGCGCGGGCTCCCAGATTTCACAGAGCATAGACGTCCGGTGTCCGGCCGAAGCCATTCCCAACTCAAAACCGCCAATTCCCGCGAAAAGTCCCGCGACCTTCATTCCGAAACCTTCGATTGCGTTACAGCCTGATTCGCATGTTCACATATTGTTCACGCCGACGAAAGTTCGAACTCGCGCTTTTCCATACTAAATCCTGTGCCGACTGACAGCCGGCTCTTGCGCGGTTCGCCTTTGCCCCGTGATATGTCATCGCCCTGTCTGTTTCACTCGCTAGGTCCTGATGGGCGTGCGCCTGCGCCTGGCGATCTGGATCGGGGTCGCAGGGCTAATCCTGGGCGCGGTCGAGTTCTCCGCGCCGACGACGTTGACCGTGCAGCTGCTGGGTTTCACCGCACTTGTCGCCGGGTTGCTGTTCATCGGGCGGCGGGTCTATGGTCGATCGACGCGGTGGGACCGTCGCTGCCGACGAGTCGTGCGCATGCGCTGATGGGCCGGGAATTCTTCCTGGACAGGGCGATCGCGCGCGGTTTCGGCAACTCCGCGTCGACGACAGCGCCTGGCGGGTGGCCGGCAGGACATGCCGACGGGAACAAGGGTGGGCAGTGGCGATCGAAGACGGTTCGGCGATTCGGGTGGAAAGGGCATGAGCCGCGAATTCTCGCGGCCAACTCAGGGAGTATGAAATGCGAAAATTCATGACAGGGCTCGCGCTCGCGATCTGCGCGTTGGGTTCTGCGCCTTCGGCGATCGTCGGAACCGGCGCGGCCCTCGCGCAAGCCGCGCCGCCGCCTTCCGGCTCGGTCTACCAAGGGCTGAAACAAGCTCCGCTCACCGAGGCGCAGATCAAGCAGTATCTCGCCGCGCAGAAGGACATGGAGGCGGTTCTCGGCGCCTTGCCGCCGGAGGCGGCCGACAAACCCGATCCCAAGATCACGGAGAAGTTGGAGGCCATAGCGAAGAAATACCATTTCGCGAGCTATGACGATTTCAATACCGTGGCGGGGAATATCGCGCTGGTTCTCGACGGCGTCGATCCGCGGACGAAAAAATACGTCGGCGCCGACGTCGTGCTGAAACAGCAGATCGCCGAGGTTCAAGCCGACCAGAGGATGCCTCCAGCGGACAAGAAGGCGGCGCTAGCCGAACTGAACGCCGGACTCAAAGCAATAGTCCCGGTTCAAATCACCGCCAATATCGACTTGGTTCTCAAGCACTTCGACGAACTGGCCGCGGAGGGGCCGCAACCGAACAAGTAGCGCCCGGCGCCGTCGCCTCCGCCAGCTCAGAACGCGTATCCGAGCCGGTATCCGAAGCTGCTCAGGCCGGGATTTGTCCGGCCGCACAGGCCCGGGTGAGAGACGTGGTCGATGCTCCCGACGATGTCGATATTGGGGTTATCTGGAACCCCAACCGCCGGATTCGCGGACGGTAACCGGGCAGCCCAACCATCCCGGTTCCCTTTCTCGGAGTCGTTGAGCGCACCGCTGAACTCGACCTCGGTGAACAAGCGATCGTAGATCGGCATGCGCCAGTTCACGCCCGTGTAAGCATGGCTGACGTGGCCTTCGACGCTGCCCATCGCGTCGGCGACGAGTCTCGGTTTGAGGAAGGCGTACCGGCCCTGGTGGGGCGCCGGACTGGCGCGCGGCCGCGAATGATGATCTTGTCGTCGCGCCAAAACCAAAACCGGAACGCCATGAACAATGATGAGGCTCTGAGCAAGGCGCGGGCGTTGCTGGCCCGCGCCCCCGTCTTCGACGGCCACAACGATCTTCCCTGGGTCATCATGCACGACAAGCAAGCGCGAGGCGACGTGCGCGCTTTCGACCTCATGCGCGTGCACGAGCGCGGCGATACCGACATTCCGCGGCTGCGCGAGGGCGGGGTCGGCGCGCAATTCTGGTCGGCGTTCCAGCCCACCAGTGCGCCGCATCCCGCGCGCACGACGCTCGAACACATCGATCTGATCCGCCGCATCGAAGCTGCATATCCCGATGTTTTTTACCCATCGCGGAGCGCCGCCGATTTCGGGCGCGCACGGCGCGCAGGCAAAATCGCATCCTATATCGTCGTAGAGGGCGGGGTCGGACTCGAGAACTCGTTGGCGCCGTTGCGCGTCTGGCACGCCGCGGGCGCGCGGATGCTGATCCCGTGCCACAACGAGACGCTCGACTGGGTGGATTCGGCCACCGACACACCGCGTCATGGCGGCTTCAGCGCGTTCGGCCGCGCCGTAATCGGCGAGGCGAACCGGCTGGGCATGATCGTCGACGGCGCGCACCTTTCGCACGATGGAATCCGCCAGCTTCTCGACGTCGGCGAGGCGCCGATCCTGCTCTCGCACTCCAACGCCTTCGCACTCTGCGATCATCCGCGCAACGCGCCCGACGACGTGCTGCGCCGCCTGAAGGACAATGGCGGTGTCGTGATGGCGACGTTCGTGCCGGGATTCCTCTCCCAAGCGCTGCGCGACTGGCTCAAGCGTTCCCGCGATGGCGCCCCCAAGGCGCCGCTCGGAAGCGATCCGAAGGCGCAAATGGTTGAACTGGAGACGCGCCAGGGCCCCGCGCCGCGCGCGACGCTCTCCGACGTCGCCGACCATGTCGGCTATCTCGTGGAAACCGCGGGGATCGATCACGTCGGCATCGGCTCGGATTTCTTTGGCGGCCCGCAGCCGATCGGCCTCGAAAACGTCAGCCGCTTTCCGCATCTCTTCGCCGAATTGTTGAAGCGGGGCCTCTCGGAGCGCGATCTGGCCAAGATCGCCTCGCGCAACGTTCTGCGCGCGATGCGCGGGGTCGAACTCGCAGGCGAGCGGCTGCGCCAGTCGCGCGAGCCGGGCTTGGGACGGCTCGAGGACTATCAAGGGGCGTGACGGGGGAGGCGGGAGGGATAACTAAAAGGCTCTGCAAAGCGCAAAGCTCTCTGTCACATGCGCCGGGCG
>DASXYQ010000236.1:0-4062 GCA_036502445.1 Roseiarcus sp.
CACCCCCAGCCCGGGCCGGCGAGCATTTCCGAGACCATCGGCGCGAACCCCCCGTAGGATGCGTCGATCACTGGTTTCGGAGGCTGGGTCGGGTGAAGGTAGATCGGGACGTGCAACTGCTGGGCGCGCTCGAGGATCGACCAGAAAAACTTGTCGTCGAGATATCGACCCCGATGGTGGCCGTTGATGACACAGCCTTTGAATCCGTGCTCGAGCACCATGCGCCCCAGTTCGTCGGCGGCGAGGCCCGGATCAGCGGTGGGGAGCGTGGCGAATCCAGCAAAACGAGTGGGATGGCTGCGCACGGCGTCCGCGAGACGGTCGTTCGATTCCCGGGCGAGCGCCACAGCCTCGGCCGCCTCGAGCTGTTCGGTTCCCGGAGATGTCAGCGAGAGCACCTGCACATCGACGTTGGCTGCGTCCATCTCGGCGATCCGCTTGTCTCCGAGATCGCACAATTGTTCGAGGAGTTTCGCGGCTCGGCCACCCCACCCATCGGCTTGTTCTTTCAGCTTGCGACCGGGGCCCGCGAGAAAGGCCTGGCTGGCGTAGTGCTCTTCGAGAGTTATGGTTCGCATCCACGACCTCAGGTTTTGGTTGATGGCGCTCCGATGCGGGCGCGTCGAACGACTGGTATCGAGACGGCCTCGATCTTGAACTGAATCAGTCTGATGGCCATTTTGCGGCAATCGAACGAGGGATCATCGCTCGAGGCGGCGATGGGTTCCGGCGGCGTCTAAAACGGTTTGACGACCGCCAGGATCGCGATCGCAAGGACCGACGCCACGATCGCCGGCGCTGCGTAACGCAAGAACGCCGGCGGTCGTCGGTCGGCGCGGCGCGCGACGCGCCGCAGCGTTCCCGAGAGCGCGGCATGCAGCGCCGACAGACCGAGCACAAACGCGAGCTTGATCATCAGCCACGGCGCGGCGAACCAGCCCGCCTCTACGGCCATCGTCATGCCGAGGCCCCAAAGCAGCAGCATCGCCGGAGTGGTCGCACATCGGTCCCATCGTCGCACGCCCTCGATCATCCGCTGTTCGCCCGGCGCCCTCGACCCGGCGGGCGCGGACAGTCCTCGGAGCGTGAGCGAGGCGGCGAACAAGCCGCCGATCCATGTCAGCGCCGCGGCGACGTGAAGCGCCTTCAACCAGAGATACCCCAACTGTCCTCTCCCGATCGGCCGGTTCTCGCCAACGCAGCCTGCTTGCGCCTCAGGAAGCGCTCGTTGACGAACCCGCCGAAGGGAACGAACGCCGCGATCAGGGCGCGCACGATCTCCGCCCTCGACCAATCCCCGCTCGATATCGTCTGGATCAGCATCCAGACATAGAGCAGGAACGCCATCCCGTGCACGGGTCCCATCAGGGCGGTCGCCGAGGCGTGGCCCGCCAGATGTTTCAGCGGGACCGCGATGAAGACGAGCGCGACGAGCGTCGTCCCCTCCAACCACGAGGCCCAGCGCATATGGCGAAGCTGTGCGATCTCCAGCGCGACGTCGCCATTCTCTTCGCGCGCGATCATTCGACTTCGCGCAGCAGTTTTTCGATAGCCGCCAGCCTCGTCTTCACTTCGGCGACGTCGCTCTGAACCGCGGCCAGGGACGCTGCGCTCGCGGCTTGCGCGAGCGCCGACCTCTCAGCGAGTTGTCGGAGCGAATCGTCGCCCGCGGCGCGAAACATCGCCTGCCGCGCGGCGGAAAAGTATTTCATGAAGAACAGCAGGAGGATCGTGACGAGTACGAGGATCGTAACGAGCAGGAACACTGGGGCGTGGTCGGCCATGGGCGACTTCCTTGGCTAGGGAGATCTGGGCGAGGAGGTGAGGGATTTGGCCGCTTCGGCGATGGTCGTCGGGCTCAACTCGAAGCTGAAGTCGACGACTTCGAAATAGTTGAGCGCCTTGCCGTCGCTCGACAGCTCGAGCTTGTGGGTCACGAGCCCGGCGTCCGCGAGCTTTTGCAGATGCAGATGCAGCAGCGGCCGGCTGATGCCGACCTCGCGCGCGAGCCGGCTGACGTAATTGCGGCCCTCGGCGCTGAGCGCGGCGACGATGCGCAGACGGTGCGGATTGGCGAGCGCGCCGAGCACCGTCAGCATCTGGTTGCCCGTGAGGGGAGAAGGAATTATGGCTGTCTCTTTCATATGTAAGAATAACATTACATATGAAAGCGAGTTGGTCAAGCGGAGAGCCCGAGCCGTTCGCCGCCGAATTGGGAGGCTTGGAAACGCGCGCGACAGGCCCACGCAAGCCGTTGCGGCCAGACGAGGGCGAGATCGGCGCCGAGCAGTCCCTCGACCCTCCGCGCCGATGCGACTCGAGATCTTTGCGATGACGCGGCTGCGTGAAATTTTTGCGAGGCGTTCCCCGCCCGCGCCCAGCCCTGCGCGGGAGTCGCTCGATATCCTCAATGCGATCATCGTGCATTATCGTCGTGCCGATGTTCGTGCTCGACCGCGAAAGCAAAGCGACGATCCGGAACGAGGCCTGCGCAAAGCTGACCGGCCTGCCGGCGTCCGCGGTCCCCGGGACTAGGGGGACCATTGGAGGGGCCTGTCGCCGCGCGTCGGCCGCTGAGGGCCGCGGGGTAGCAAGCCGCCGCCACCCTCACGAGCGAGCGTCCTGCGCGGACCCGGCTCGGGCGGGGCGAACGCGCGCGGCGCCGGATTGAGCTACGCATCGGGGTCGTGTAGGCTCTGCCGGGCGCGATGAGGAAAGACGAATGCGGACGCTGGCCGGTGTTTCAGAGCTTCGGGCGCTCTATGGCCAGCCGATGGAGCTTGCCGTCAAGAAATCGCTTCCCCGGCTCGATCGCCATTGCCGCGAGTTCATCCGGCTCTCGCCGTTCCTGCTGGTTTCGACCCAGGGACCGGACGGGGCGGATATTTCTCCCCGTGGCGATCCTTCCGGCTTCGTCAGCGTCGAGGACGACGCCACGATTCTGATTCCGGACCGTCCCGGCAACAACCGCGTCGACACGTTGGAGAACATCCTGCACAATCCGAGGGTCGGCATCATATTCCTCGTCCCCGGGTTGACCGAGTCGCTGCGAATCAACGGCATGGCGGAGATCGTCGTCGGCGCGGAACTGCAGCGTCTCGCCCATGGGAACCGGATTCCGAAGACGGCGATTCGCGTGCGCATCGAGGAAGTGTTCTTTCACTGCGCAAAGGCGCTGATACGCTCGAAGCTGTGGGAGCCCGAAACGCGCGTGCCCGCGGGATCGCTGCCTCCGCTCGGCGTGATCCTCGCCGACCAGATCGCCGGCGTCGACGCCGAAGCAGAAAGCGCCGCGATCGAGGAGTCTTATAGGACGAGGCTCTACTGATAGGTGCGGCCGCGCCAACTCAGCGATGCATCGAAGATGGGCGTCGTCGCCTGACTTCAGTGACGGGCCCGACGCGGCCGTTGCGGCCGTAGCCGCCGGGGCCGACTGTCGCCTCCGGGGCGCCGAGTCGCGCGATCGCGTTTGCGCGACTTTAACCGCCCTCGCGCAGTATCGCCGCGATGTCCGCCTTCGCCGCCCCTGCTTCCCGTTCGGCAAACCTTTCCCGCCGTCTGCCGACCGCCCTCGCCGGCGCCGCGCTGGGACTGGCGGTCGCCGCGCTGGCCTGGCGCCTCTCGCCATCGACCGTCGTCGCGCCTGTCGCGCTCGGCGCCTTCGCTCTCGTGGCGACACTGGGACTGGCTGCGACCCTCCAAGAATCGGAATTGACGCACGCCGCGTGGGCCTTTGGCCTGGGCGCGCTGGTGGTGGGAGCAGCGGCGGCTTCTGGCGTCGGCGCGGATCGGCTGGAACTCGCTTTCGGCCTCGCCGCGCTCGGACTGTTCGGCTTAGCCGCCTACAATCTGGTCCGCCGGGGGCATTGGCAGCTGGGCGCGCCGGGTCCCGCGCTCGCCTTCCTCGCGATGCTCGTGGCCACGCTCGCGATCTACAACATATATTACGTCCAAGCGTCTCGAGACCTGATGATTGCGGACTTCATGTTTTACCGCAAGGTTTCGATCGCGGTCGCCTCGCTGATCGACTCCGGCCGCATTCTTGCGCTGATCGTCGATCTC
>DASXYQ010000237.1:0-9432 GCA_036502445.1 Roseiarcus sp.
TGATCTATACCGACTCGGTTTCGGAACGCGGCACCAATGCAAACGCCAATACCGAGGCCTTCTTCTGGGGCGACAGCCTCAACGTGGTCTATATCGAGGAAGAGTTCTTCGGTAACGGCAACACACTGACCGGCATCACCAACTGGACGCGCATCCTGATCCACGAGATCACGCACATGGTGTTGAGCACCAAGGATCATGCCTACGAACACCAGGCGATGGCGCCGGCTGTGCTCGGCTCCGCCAAGTGCCTGGAAAACGCCGACAGCTGGGCCTGGTTCTGCGCCGATTGCGGCGGCGCTCTGACCGACGGTCAGGTCAAGAATGCGCTGGCCCGCCGCTAGCGGGCTGGCCATCCTGGCCATATTGGCCGCCGCCGGCGGCTGCGCGACCAAGGCCGCATCGTCGAACGAGGAGACTGTCGGCATGCAGAAGTCATCCAGCCGGATCCCGGCTCCGAACGTCCCGCCCGTCCACGACGCCGGCGTGCGCTATGAACAGGTGAAGAACGGCTTCCTGGCGGGCTTCGGCCAGATGGGCGGTTACCTAGCCGCCTACAACGAGGCGGACGGCGCCCTGCTGTGGACGCTGAAGGTGTACGACAACGCCCGCGATCCGCAGCGGGAGGGCGACGTGCAGGACGTCTTCTTCAAGTCCATGGCCCTGCGCGACGACGGGTCGTTGCTGATCGAAAACGAGCGCGGCGCGAGATTCACCGTCGATCCGAAGGCGCGGACGTCGAGCCCCGCACCCTAGGTCACGTTCCGCGGGCCTGGGCCGGCTCAGACGCCCTCGACGTTGACCCGCGCGGGGACATCCGGGCTGAGCCAGCGGTAGGCCGCGCCGCCCAAGGCGCCGCCGATCAGCGGCGCGACCCAGAACAGCCAGAGCTGCTGCAACGCCCAGCCGCCGACGAAGAGCGCCGGTCCGGTGCTGCGCGCCGGGTTCACAGAGGTGTTGGTCACCGGGATGCTGATCAGGTGGATCAGAGTCAGGCCCAGGCCGATGGCGATCGGGGCGAAGCCCTTGGGCGCGTTGCCGTGCGTCGCGCCCATGATGATGAACAGGAAGGCGAAGGTGCAGGCGATCTCGCAGGTGAGGGCCGCGACCATCGAGTACTTGTCCGGCGAGTGGTCGCCATAGCCGTTGCTGGCGAAGCCGCCGACGGTGCTGAAGTCGACCTTGCCGCTGGCGATCAGGTAGAGGAGGCTCGCGCCGACGACGGCGCCGGCCACCTGGGCGATGATGTAGCCGGGCAGGTCGGCCGCCCGGAACCGGCCGCCGGCCCACAGGCCGACGGACACGGCCGGATTGAGGTGGCAGCCGGAGATGTGGCCGATGGCGTAGGCCATGGTCAGCACCGTCAGGCCGAAGGCGAGCGCGACGCCTGCGAAACCGATGCCCAGCTGGGGATAGGCGGCGGCCAGGACCGCCGAACCGCAGCCACCGAACACAAGCCAGGCCGTACCGATGAATTCAGCTAGCAGCCGTTTCATTGCTCGCACCCCCTCTATGTGGGGTTGAGCTTAGCCGGAGTTGAGCGGCGAACAAGCCCGTAGAAGACCGGGAAAATCTCAGGCCGCCGTCCAGCCTCCGTCCATCGACATGTTGGCTCCTGTGATCTGCGCCGCCGCGTCGCCGCACAGGAAGACCGCCATCGCCGCCACCTGCTCGGACGTGACGAACTCCTTCGTCGGCTGGGCGGCCAGCAGCACGTCCTTGATCACCTGGTCGCGGGTCAGGCCGCGCGCCTTCATGGTGTCGGGAATCTGTTTCTCCACCAGCGGGGTCCAGACATAGCCCGGGCTGATGCAGTTGACGGTGATCTTGAAGGTCGCCAGTTCCAGCGCCAGCGTCTTGGTCAGGCCCGCGATGCCGTGCTTGGCCGCGACATAGGCCGCCTTGAACGGCGAGGCGGTCAGCGAGTGGGCCGAGGCGGTGGAGATGATGCGGCCCCAGCCCCCCGCCTTCATATGCGGGATGGCCGCGCGGTAGAGGTGGAAGGCCGAGGTGAGGTTGATCGCGATGATCTGGTCCCACTTCTCGACCGGAAACTCCTCGATCGGTGAGACGAACTGAACGCCGGCGTTGTTGATCAGAATGTCCACCGAGCCGAGCTTCGCTTTAGCGGTCGCGATCATGCCGGCGATCTCGCCCGGCTTGGTCATGTCGGCGCCCGAGTAGATCGCCTCGACCTTGAATTCGCTCTCGATTGCGGCGCGCTCGCGCTCGATCTCGTCGGGGTTGCCGAAGCCGTTCAGGCATATATTGGCGCCTTCTCGCGCCAGAGCGCGGGCATAGGCGAGGCCGATGCCGCTGGTGGAGCCGGTGACGACGGCGTTGCGATTCTTCAGGCTCATGATCGTGTCTCCTTCAGGCGAGGTAGTCGTGCAGGACGCGGCCATACGGCAGGACGAAGTCGACCACCTGATGGCGCCGGCCGACGATGCGCTTCACCGGCGGGTCGGCGACGCGGCAGTTGACGTGCAGAACATAGTGCAGCCGCGCAGGACCGTCCCAGGCGCCGTGGACGACGATGTCTTCGAGGTTGTAACCTAGGAATAAGCGCGCCGATCCGAGGTTCAGGTTTCTGCGCAGAGCCGCGGAGGAGATTCCGCGGCCGCGAGCCCGATGTGCGTATTTCGAGCATGCTCCCATTCCCCAACGGTCGGCTCCCCGGCGACTTGGCCGCGAATCTAATTCACAGCCTCCTGGCGTGTCGAATTCCCTGCTGGCAGGGAAAAAAGCAGGGAATTTCGGCGATTCGGCCTCTTTTCGTGAAAATTCGCGTCAAAAACAGTCGCAAAATCAGCCGTTTGCAGCTGAATTCCCTACGCTGCGAGCAGGGAATTAATTCGGGCCTGCAGGGAATCAGATCTGCCGAGCAGGGAATTTGGGCGCGAAAATCGATCCACGCGCCAACACTCTCTAAATGCGTCAAGCTCATTTCGTAATGGATAACAAAATAATCAACAAATGATGCCGGGAAAGCGGCGCGGTGGATCGGGCGCGTGCAGACGGATCTGGTCGATCTTCCGAGAACTCGGCGCCCCGCCTCGCGACTTCTGCCCGCGGCCTTTGCGCCGTCTGCGTACTCTCCCCCGCTGTCACGCGCCCCGTCTTGTGCTATCTTGCAACAACCTGCGCGCCGTCGGTGCGCCCCGAATCGGCCGCGACCGGCGGCCGCCCCTTGCAATATGGGTCTTCAGCGATGGCGTCCTTGCCGAAATTCGATCTCGCCGACATCAAGCGCCGCATGCAGGGCGCTCACGCGACATTGAAGCAGGAACTGGGCGGACTGCGGACCGGGCGGGCCAGCGTGGGCCTGCTGGAGCCGGTCCAGGTCGAGGCCTACGGGCAGCGGATGCCAATCAATCAAGTCGCATCGATCAGCGTGCCCGAACCGCGCGCGCTCACTGTCTCGGTTTGGGACAAGACGATGGTTCAGGCGGTCGACAAGGCGATCCGCGACGCCAATCTCGGCCTTAGCCCGACGGTCGAGGGAACGACGTTGCGCATCCGCATTCCCGAGCTGAACGAGCAGCGCCGCAAGGAAATGGTCAAGGTCGCGCACAAATATAGCGAGGACGCGCGCGTCGCCGTGCGGCACGTTCGGCGCGACGGCCTCGACGTTCTGAAGAAGCTGCTCAAGGACCACGCGATCAGCGAAGACGACGAGAAGCGTCACGAGGCGGAAGTGCAAAAGGCGACCGACGAAGCGATCCGCGAGATCGACGCCTTGCTTGCGGCCAAGGAAAAAGAAATCATGCAGGTGTAGACGGGTTCGGCCGAGGCTGGCGTGCATGTCGTCTCCTTCCAAAATTCAGCTCGATCCCATGGCGTCTCATTCGGCCTCTCATGTCGCCATCATCATGGACGGCAACGGTCGATGGGCGCAGGCGCGGGGTCTACCGCGTTTCGAGGGACACCGGCGCGGCGTGGAGGCCTTACGGAAGGCGGTCCGGGCGGCGATCGAATTCGGCGTCGCCTATCTCACGATCTACAGCTTTTCGACCGAAAACTGGAATCGGCCGCCCGACGAAGTCTCGATGCTGATGGCGCTGCTGAAGCGCTTCATCCGCAACGACCTCGCGGAATTGCACGCCAACGATGTGCGCGTGCGGGTGATCGGAGGCCGCGCGGGGCTGCCGTCCGACATCGCGGCGCTATTGGCCGAGGCCGAGGAGCTGACCAGGTTCAATAGCGGGCTGACCTTGGTCGTCGCTTTCAACTACGGCGCCCGGCAGGAAATCGTCGAAGCCGCCCGCAGCTTGGCTCGCCTCGCGGCCGCCGGGGCGCTCGATCCGGCGTCCATCGACGCGCGCGCTTTCGAAGCCGAGCTCGATACGGACGACATTCCCGATCCCGATCTCATCATCCGCACTTCGGGGGAGCAGCGGCTTTCGAATTTCCTGCTCTCGCAGGCGGCCTATGCCGAGTTCGTGTTCCTGCCGATCCACTGGCCCGATTTCGATAAGACGGCGTTTCAGTTCGCGCTGGACCAATTTTCCGCGCGCGAGCGACGTTACGGCGGCGCCAGCGCCCCGCCGGCGCCGATCAAGTCGGCGTCGTAGGCGACGCGATGGGGGATCCCGAAAAGGCCCGGCTCGGCGATCGGCGCGCGAACTTCGGCCTCGAATTGCCGTGGCGGGTGGCGGCCGGCTCGACGCTGATGGTCTTCGCCCTCGGGACAGCGTGGGTGGGCGGATTCCCGTTTTTGGCGTTCTGGCTCGCCGCTTCGGAGATCGTGGTCTGGGAATGGCAGCGGCTGGTCGGTGGCGAGCGCCTGTGGGCTCGCGTCACCGTCGGCGCGCTCGCGCTTCTCGCCGCTTCGCCCTTCGCTCTCCACGCCGAGGCGATCCGGGCGTGCCTCGTGGTCCTCGTCGGCGCGATGGCGAGCGGGGCGCTCGCCGATTCGCCGCGGCGGATCTGGGCGGGCGCCGGCGTTCTCTACGCCGGGGCGCTCGTCGTCGGCGTCAATCTCCTGCGCGCGAGCCCGGCCTATGGCCTGCCCTCGATTCTTTGGCTTTTCGCCGTAGTTTGGGGCACGGACGTCTTGGCCTATTTCGGCGGACGCCTGATCGGCGGCGCCAAACTCTGGCCGAGCGTCTCGCCGGGCAAGACTTGGTCCGGCGCGATCGTCGGCGCTGTCGCCGGCGCGTTGCTGGGATCGCTCGTCGCCGCGCTCGCGGCGCCCGGGGGCGCTCGATTCTTGCAGATGACGATGCTAGGACTCGTCGTCTCGATTGTCTCCCAGCTCGGAGATCTCTTCGAATCCGCGATGAAACGGCGCGCCGGCGTCAAGGATTCCAGCCGACTCATTCCTGGCCACGGCGGCTTGATGGATCGGCTCGACGGGTTCATCGCGGCGACCGCGGTCGCCGCGATCCTGGCCGGAATGCGTTCGTCGGGGACCTGGATCGCGGAAGGATTGTTTCAATGGTGATCACGTGAAGAATGGCGGCGCGCCCGGCTCGGCGCGACCGAAGCGGCTCGTATTGCTCGGCGCCACGGGTTCGATCGGGCGATCCTGCGCGCAAGTGATCGCGGCGGCGCCGGAGCGTTTCGCGGTCGAGGCCGTCGTCGGCGGGCGCGACGGCGCCGCGCTCGCGCGCTCGGCGATCGCGCTCGGCGCGAAGTTCGCCGCGATCGCGGACCCCGCGGGGTATCCCGACCTCAAGGCCGGCGTCGCCGGTCGGCAGATCGAAGTCGCCGCGGGCGAGGATGCGATGCTGGAGGCGGCGAGACGGCCGGCGGACCTCGTCGTTTCGGGCATCGTGGGCGCGGTCGGCCTCGCGCCGACATTCGCCGCGATCCGCGAGGGCCGGGTGGTCGCGCTGGCCAACAAGGAGACGCTGGTCTGCGCGGGCTACGCCGTGATGCAGGCGGTGGAGCGCTTCGGCGCGCGGCTGTTGCCGCTCGATTCCGAGCACAATGCGATCTTCCAGGCACTGGGCGGCCGTGGCGCCGACGAAATCGTTCGCATGACCATCACCGCCTCCGGCGGCCCATTCCGGGAGTGGGCGGCGGAGCGCATCGACGGCGCCACTCGCGCGGAAGCGCTGGCGAATCCCAAATGGTCGATGGGCGCCAAGATCTCGGTCGATTCGGCGAGTCTCATGAACAAAGGCCTCGAGTTGATCGAGGCGCATCACTTGTTCGCGATCGCGCCGGAGCGGCTCGCCGTGGTCGTACATCCGCAATCGATCGTTCACGGACTGATTTCCTTCCTCGACGGATCGACGATCGCGGGCATGGCTTCGCCCGACATGCGCACGCCGATCGCCCATTGCCTCGCCTATCCCGACCGAATCGAGTCCGGGGTCGCCGCGCCCGATCTCGCGGAACTCGGCCGGTTGACGTTCGAGGCGCCCGATCTGGCGCGGTTTCCCGCGCTGCGGATCGCCAGGGAGGCTCTCGCCGAGGGGGAGGGCGCTCCGACCGCGCTCAACGCCGCCAACGAAGTCGCGGTCGCGGCGTTCCTGGACGGAAGGATCGGGTTTGGCGCGCTCGCGCCGCTGGTCGAGCGAACACTGGAACTCATGCGCGCGGCGGGCGAGACGCCGACGCCGGCGACCGTTGCCGAAGCGGTGGCGATTCACCATATCGCGCGAGATAGGGCGTCTGCCCTCTTGGCCTGAACGCGTCCATGCGGCAAGGTAACCAATTAGTAACCAAAAGGTGGAGCGAAGCGACGCTCCGGAGGCTAGGCGATGGCGCTACTCGATCAGGCCCTTGGAATCATCGATTGGATGGGTTGGTACATCCTCCCCTTCATCGCCATCATGAGCGCGATCGTGTTCTTCCACGAGCTCGGGCATTACGCGGTCGCACGGTGGTGCGGCGTCAAGGTCGACGCTTTTTCGCTCGGCTTCGGCCCTGAACTCTTCGCTCGCGTCGACCGTCGTGGCACGCGATGGCGGCTCGGCGCCTTTCCTCTCGGGGGATACGTCAAGTTCCACGGCGACGCGGACGCGGCCAGCACGCCCGATGGCGCCGCGGTCGCGGTGCTGAGCCCGGCGGAGCGACGTCTCACGCTCGCCGGTCAGCCGCTGCGCAACCGCGCGGCGATCGTCGCCGCCGGACCCATCGCCAATTTCATTCTGGCGTTCGTTCTGTTCACCGCGCTGTTCATGGCTTTTGGACGTTCCGAGCACAGCCCCCGGATCGGCTACGTCGAGCCGAATTCGCCCGCCGCGCTGGCGGGCTTCGAAGTCGGCGACGTGATCAAGTCGATCGACGGCCGTCCGGTCGCCAGCTTCCAGGACCTGCAGGAGGCCGCGATGCTCAGCACCGGCCTGCCGATGACCTTCGTCGTCGATCGCGCGGACGCCGAGACGACCTTGCACGCCACGCCGCAGGTGATGCTGGTCGATCAAGGGGCGCTTGGAAAGCGTCGGGTCGGCCATCTCGGTCTGGGATCGTCGCGCGACAAGGCGGATGTAAAATATGCGCGTTGCGCCTTTCCGACTTGCGCGGCGTGGGCCGGCGAGCAGATCGCGTTCATCGCCAAGGCGACGGGCGCTTACGTCTATGGTCTGATCGCGGGCCGGGAATCAGTCGATCAAATGTCCGGGACGATCGCGATCGCGCAGATCGCCGGCGAAATGGCGAAGATCAGTCTGTGGGAATTGTTCAACCTGGCGGCTTTATTTTCGGTTTCGGTCGGCCTGATGAACCTGCTGCCGATTCCATTGCTCGATGGCGGCCATCTCTTGTTCTATGCTTTCGAGGGCCTGCGCGGCCGCCCGCTGAGCGACCGCGTCCAACAGTTCGGCCTGCGCATCGGGATCGCGCTGGTCGCGTGTCTGGTCGTATTCACGACTTCCCACGACGTTCTGCGGTTGTTCGGCCGCGGCGGTTAACCTTTGATCGACCATGAATTGTGTCGTCTGGGCAACGGATCGCTAAATTGGCGTAGGTTCGAGGAATTACGGTTTGCACAGTCGCTCAAAAACGGTAAAAGCGCGTTAGGGTTACGACCGTCGGCGGGCGGGCGGGGCTCGCTGAGTTGAATGTGGCGCGCGGGACCGAAGGCCTAACCGAGAACGTTTCCTTGCGGAAACGGAAAAATCGGGCGGCCTTGCAGCGGTTGAATTGCGGAGCGGGGACACCGAGCCAAATGAAGCTGTTTCGTGGCTGTCTGAACGGGCTCTTCTTGGTGGTCGCG
The DNA here is from genome assembly GCA_036502445.1 of Roseiarcus sp. GTDB lineage: Bacteria > Pseudomonadota > Alphaproteobacteria > Rhizobiales > Beijerinckiaceae > Roseiarcus. The sequence continues at coordinate 8,171 of DASXYQ010000237.1, forward strand.
TTGGCGTTGTCGGTATGCGGATCGGCGTCGCTCGCGAACGCTCAAAATGCCCCGCCGAATCCGAACATCGTCGTAGAGGGCGCCTCGCGAGGCGACGCGGACGCCATTCGCGGCTACTTCAACGGGACCGACCAAGCCAGCGTGAATCGCGCGGTCGACGATCTTTCCGCGACCGGGATGTTCTCGAAAGTCAGCGCCAGGATCGTCGACGGCAAGGTCGTGGTCACCGTCGTCGAGACCGGTCAGATCGTCAATCGCGTCGCGTTCGAGGGCGACCTCAAGCTCAAGAGCGACCAGCTTGCAGTCGAAGTTCAATCCAAGGCGAGGGCCCCCTTTGATCTGGCCATCGCCAACGCGGACGTCGATCGCATCAAGGAGGCGTACAAGAAGATAGGCTATGGCGATACGAAAGTGAGCTACCGGCTGGTCAACTTGCCGAACGGCCGCGTCGATCTGGTGTTCACCATCGTCGAGAGCGACAAGACCGGCGTCCGTTCGATCAACTTCGTCGGCAACAACGCGATTTCGTCCTATCGCCTACATGGTCTGATGCAGACCACCGAGATGAACTTCCTGTCCTGGTTCAAGACCTCCGACGTATATCAGCCGGACACGCTCGCCGCCGACGAGGAGGCTATCCGCAAGTATTATATGAAAAATGGTTATGCCGACTTCCGCATCACCGATACGAACGTGGTCTACGATCCCGACAAGAAAGGTTACATCGTCACGATCACGGTGTCGGAGGGAACTCAATATCACGTCTCCGGGGTCACCGTGATCTCGCATCTGCCGAAGGTCAGCAGCGAGTCGCTCGAGCGTTTCGTGCTTCTGCATGCGGGAGACGTCTATAACGCCTCGGCGGTCGAAAAGTCCGTCGAGGCGATGACGAGACAGCTTGCTCGCCTCGGATTCGCATTTTCCGACGTTCGGCCGCACGGCGACCGTAACGAGGCGACCCATCAGATCGCGCTCGCGTTCACTGTGGACGACGGACCGAAGGTCTATATCGAACGAATGGACATCGTCGGCAACACGCGTACGCGCGACTACGTAATTCGCAGGGAGTTCGACATCGGCGAAGGCGACCCCTACAACCACACGTTGATCGAGCAGGGCGAGCGTCACTTGAACAATCTGGGCTTCTTCAAGACCGTTCACGTTTCGACGCGTCCCGGTTCCAGCCCCGACCGCATCATCGTGACGATAGCGGTCGAGGACAAGCCCACGGGTTCGGTCAGCCTGTCGGGCGGTTATTCGAC
>DASXYQ010000238.1:0-8711 GCA_036502445.1 Roseiarcus sp.
CGCCTGCTGGCGGCGTTGCGCGCGATCAACAGCCCGATCGTCGCCGAGGCCGTCCAGGCGGGTCCGGTCGTCGTGCTCGTGCTCGACCGCGACCGCATGGCGGATTACCAGCGCCTCGTCGCCGTGCTGCGCGGCGCGGGGATCGCTTCCGAGCTTTATCTCGGCGCCGCCGGCATGAATGCGCAGCTCAAATATGCGGACAGGCGGCGCTCGCTCTGCGCAGTGATTCAGGGTTCCAACGAACGCGACGCGCCGGGCGGACCTCGCGTCGTCGTTCGCGATCTCGCACTCGGCGCCGAACTCGCCAAGGCGAGCAAGGATCGCTCGGACTATCTCGAGATGCGCCAGCGCGCGCAGATCGCCGCGCCGGAAGCCGAACTCGTCACTCGGGTCCGCGAAGTGCTCGCGCGCGGCGGCGCGCCCTTGCTGGCGCCGTGAGCGCCGCCGGGATTCCCCTCCACGCTCTTGCGGGGAGGGGGTAGGGGGTGGGGCTCTCCGCGACGATTGTCACGCGCGGGCGCCGCGCTCTACGCCCGGCCCCACCCCCGACCCCTCCCCGCGAGAGGCGGGGAGGGGAGTCCTAGCCGGCGATGGCTCGCGATCCCGTCTACGTCTACGTCTGCTGGGGACGCTCGCCGCAGCCGCCGAGGGAATTGCGCTATAGCATCGAGACGCTGCTGCCGGAAATCGGCGGCGATGCGTCTCGCGTCGCGATCTTCACCGATCGGCCCGAGAATTTTCGCGATCTGCCGTTCGCCGTGTTCGATGTCGCGGCCGATATCGCCAGCGGGTCGGCCGCCGGCCGGTTTCCTCTCCGCGCCAAGCCGCTCGTCCTCGCGCGCGCGCTGCGGCTCTATGGGCGCCCCTGCGTGCTGTTGGACACCGACAGCTTCGCTCGGGCGGGGTTCGACGCGAGCGTACGTTCAGCGCTCGAGGCGGGCGCTGGAATGAACCTGTTCGAGCATGCCGACCCCTATCCCGATTTCGGTCCCTTCGAAGCCGATCTCCCCGGTCTCGGACGCTACGTCCTCGATTCCAGGCAATCGCGGATGTTCAATTCCGGCCTCGTTGCGGTGCGCCCGGAGCATGCGCCGCTGCTCGACGACGCGCTCGTCCTGACCGACCGGCTGTGGTCGGCGGGCCTGAAGCTGCACACCGTCGAGCAGTTCGCCTTCTGCGAGTGCTTTCGCCTCGCAGGCGTGCCGATCCAGCCGGTCCATCGCGATTTCGTGCACTACTGTCCGCGCTGGTCCAAGCGCTACATGCGGCGCAAATTGCGAGCGCGAGCGGCGACGGGCGCCGGCGCGCCGATTCCGTTCAGCAAGACCCGCGTGCGGCTGTTCAAGAATCTCTGGTTGTTGCGCATTTGGTGGCGCAGGCTGCGGCGGAGAAAGTTCGGCCGGCCCTGATCTCATGGCTGGAAGAGCGAGCGTGCAGTGAACGAGCGCGGCCAATCACCCGGGGGATCAGCCGCACAGTCGCTCGGCGTAGCCGCTCAAGTGCTGCCGATCAGTATCCCCACGGCCAGCACCAGTCCGCCGCCGAGCATCACTTTGGCGACGGCCGAGAGCGGCGGCGTATCCATGAAACGCCACTGGATCCATGCGATAGCGGCGAGTTCGAACACGACGACGATGCAGGCGATGACCGTCGCGGTCCAGAAGTTCGGGATGAGATAGGGCAGGGTGTGGCCGATGCCGCCGGCGGTCGTCATCAGGCCGCACACCGCCCCGCGCAGCAACGGGGCGCCGCGCCCCGACAATTTGCCGTCGTCGGCGAGGGCCTCGGCGAAGCCCATCGAGATTCCGGCCCCGAACGAAGCTGCGAGCCCGACGAGGAACGCGTTCCACGGCACATGCGTCGCGAAAGCCGCGGCGAACACCGGCGCCAGAGTCGAAACCGAGCCGTCCATTAGCCCGACAAGGCCGGGCTGGATGATCTGCAAGACGAAGCGGCGGCGCGCATTCTCGTCTTCGTCTTCGCGCGCGCTCGTCGTCAAATGCTCCGACTCGAGCGCCGTGGCTTCGTGGTCGTGCTTGTCCTCCGCCTCGGCGAGATCGCCGAGCAATCTACGGATGCCGGCGTCGCTCGCTTTCGTCAGGGCGAGGCGATAGAAACGCGCCGCGTCCTGCTCCATTTCGTGCACTTGGCGGCGCACGCGCTCGACCGACAGCGGCCTGATGTGCCAGATCGGCGCGCGATGGATGTAGCCTTTGATGTCCTGCCGGCGCACCAGCGGGATGTGATCGCCGAATTTGGCGACGAACATGTCTATCAATTGTCGGCGGTGCTCGTTTTCCTCGCCCGCCATCTCTCGAAAGATTTTGGCGCTGGAGGGGTAGTCCGCCCGCAAGTGTTCGGCGTAGTCGGCGTAGATTCGGCCGTCCTCCTCCTCGTTGCTGATCGCTAACGCGAGCAGCTCGCGCTCGGAAAGATCAGCGAATTTGCGCATGCGCGAGGCCCCCAGAAAACACTCGAAACCCGGGCGCGAGGCTTGGCATCCTAGTTTAGAGTAATTCTAAACTAAGGACCGCGCGCGGCTATGGCAACCCCCGTAAGGACGGGGAGGGGAAGAGCGCCATGACCGGGATAGGGGGTTTCCGCGCTTGCGTCGGGCAAGCGCGTGCTCTACGGCGCGAGACCCCCATTCTTATGTTGCCGACCGTGACGGACCATCCTTCCCTCGCCGAGTTCTCCCGTATCGTCGTCAAGGTCGGCTCGTCCTTGCTCGTCGATCGCGCGCGCGGCGCGTTGAAGCAGGAATGGCTCGACGCGCTGGTCGCCGACATCGCGGCTTTGCATGAACGCCGCGCCGACGTGCTGGTCGTCTCCTCCGGCGCGATCGCGCTCGGTCGCACGATCGCCGGCCTGCCGAAGGGCGCGCTCAAGCTCGAGGACAGCCAGGCCGCGGCCGCCATCGGCCAGATCGCGCTCGCGCGGGCGTGGTCGCAGGCGTTGCACGGCCATGGCATCGTCGCCGGCCAGGTGCTGCTGACCTTGCGCGACACCGAGGAGCGGCGCCGATATCTCAACGCGAGGGAAACGCTGGGACGGCTCTCGGCGATGCGCGCGATCCCCGTCATCAACGAGAACGACACCGTCGCCACCAGCGAAATCCGCTATGGCGACAATGATCGGCTCGCCGCGCGCGTCGCCACCATGGCGAGCGCCGACCTGCTGATATTGCTCTCCGACGTCGCCGGTCTCTATGACGCGCCGCCGAACGATGATCCGAAGGCGAAACTGATCCCCATCGTCGAGCGCGTCACCCCGGCGATCGAGGCGATGGCGGGCGGCGCCGCCTCCGAACTTTCGCGCGGCGGCATGCACACGAAGATAGAGGCCGCGCGGATCGCCACCAGCGCCGGCACGCACATGGTCATCGCCGACGGGCGCGTCGCGCATCCGATCGCGCGCATCGCGGCGGGCGCGCCCTGCACGTGGTTCCTGACGCCGTCCAATCCGTTCCTCGCGCGGAAGGCCTGGATCGGCGGCTCGCTGGAGCTGAAGGGCTCGATCACGGTCGACGCCGGCGCCGCGAGAGCGCTGGCGAGCGGCAAGAGCCTGTTGCCGGCCGGCGTTACGCGCGTCGAAGGCGCCTTCGCTCGCGGCGATTGCGTCGCGATCCGCGACGAACGCGGCGCCGAACTCGGTCGCGGCCTGATCGCCTACGACGCCCTCCACGCCGAGCGCATCCGCGGCCGCAATTCCCGCGACATCGCCCACATTCTCGGGACGCCGGGCCGTGCGGAGATGATCCATCGCGACGACATGGCCCTGGGGGGATGGTGAGGGGCTAACGAGGCTCCGGCGCCTCGCAATGCGGACAGTGAAGCATCCTTTGCTTTGGACGCATTGGCTGCCGCGCGGCGGCTCTCAAAACTGCGCCGACCACGACTTCAGGCGCGCGTTCACCTCTTCGGGCGAGAAATACTCCGGGTCGAAATCCTCGCCGGCCCATTCCAGCAATTGCCGGCTCGCGGGCTTGTCCGGCGCCGCCAGCGCCGCGATCAGTTCGTCGTAGCCCGGCGGTCCGCCGCAATCCTCGGGCGGACAGGCCCGCGCTCCGCCGACGCAGGCCGGCGCCCGCGGACTGCCGGGCGGCGGCGGCTTTTTTTCGATCAGCACCGCATGTTCCCAACTGTCGCCGAAATCGTAGGTGTAGCCGAACCGCGTAATTCCCTCATGCATGAGTTTCTTGATCGTCATGCGCCTTTCGTCCTCGCCCTCCTCGATCATCGAGGGGTCGCCGTATTGTTGGCCGCCGATTTCGAACGCGTGCAAATGACCGCCATTCCAGCCCATCGCCGCCTGAATGAGCATGCTGAGTTGGCCGAGGTTCATCGAGTCGGGCACTCGCAACCGGCGCCAGATCGCCGGCCTGATATCGTTCAGCGTCACCTTGAGATGAACCAGCGTCGGCGTCTTGGTCGCAGACTTCGGCATGGCGCGGAATCCGTGCGGTGAGTCGGGCGACGATGATGGCGGCGAATGGCGCGCCGAGCAAGCCTGGCGCAGTTCTCCCTCCCCGTGAAGAACGGGGAGGGGAATCCCCGCTCACCGCGCCAGCACGTTGCTGAACTGCCAGGGATCGGTCTCGTCGATCTCCTCGGGGAACAGGCCGGGACGATCGGTCAGCGGGGTCCAGTCGGTGTAGACGCAGATTACCGGGCCGAGATAGGGCATCTGCACTTCGAGACAGCGCCTGTAGTCCATCTCGTCGGCCTCGACGATGCCGGCGAGCGGATTCTCCAGCGCCCAGACCATGCCGGCGAGCACCGCGGAGGTCACCTGCATGCCGGTTGCGTTCTGATAGGGCGCGAGTTCGCGCGCCTCCTCGACGGAAAGCTGCGAGCCGTACCAGTAGGCGTTGCGCGCGTGGCCGTAGAGCAGCACGCCGAGTTCGTCGATGCCGTCGAGTATGTCCGCCTCGCCGAGGATACGATGCTCCGGCTGGATCCTGCCGGCGCGTCCGAAGAGTTCGTGCAGCGAGAGCACCGCGTCGTCGCAGGGGTGGTAGGCGTAATGGCAGGTCGGGCGATAGATCGCCTCGCCGGCATCATTGCGCAGCGTGAAGTAATCCGCGATCGAGATCGACTCGTTGTGCGTGACGAGGAAGCCGAACTGCGCCTGCGGGGTCGGCGTCCAAGAGCGTACGCGGGTGTCCGCGCCGGGCTGATCGAGATAGATCGCCGCCCCGCTGCCGCTCTTGTGGAAGCCGGCGTTGGCGGGCGCCCATTTTTCGTGCGTGCCCCAGCCGAGCTCGGCGGGCTGCATGCCTTCGGAGAGAAAGCCCTCCACCGACCAGGTGTTGACGAAGACGTCGCGCGGTTTGGGGGTCTTGGCGCGCTGCGTGTCGCGCTCGGCGATGTGAATGCCCTTGACGCCGAGGCGCTGCGCCAGCCGGCCCCATTCCGCGCGATTCGTCGGCTTCGCCGTCGTATCGCCGAGGTCGGAGGCCAGATTGATCAGCGCCTGTTTGACGAACCAGGAGACCATGCCGGGATTGGCGCCGCAGCAGGAGATGGCCGTCGTTCCGCCCGGATTCGTGCGCCGCTCGGCGAGCACCATCTCGCGCAGCGCGTAATTCGTGCGCGACTCGTTGCCCCGCGACTTGTCGAAATAGAAGCCCGGCCAGGGTTCGATCACCGTATCGATGTAGAGCGCGCCAATCTCGCGGCAAAACCGCATGATGTCGAGCGAGGACGTATCGACGGAAAGATTGACGCAGAAGCCTTGCGCCCCGCCGGCCTGCAGATACGTGCCGAGCACTTCGCGATAGTTTTCGCTCGTGATCGCCAGATGCACGAATTTGATGCCGCGCTCGTCGAGAAGTCTCCGGTCGGAATCGTCGGGATCGATGACGACGAAGTGTCGCTTGTCATAGTCGAAATGCCGTTCGATCAGCGGCAGCGTGCCCCGCCCGATCGAACCGAACCCGATCATCACGATGGCGCCCTCGATCCTTCCGTGACGAGGTCCGTTCGGCATGAGAGAATCTCTCCGGGAGGGGCGCGAGGCGCGCTTTTGCGGGGTTAAAGCCATGCCGGACGCGCGCCGTCAATAGCGCGAGCCGGTCGGTGGCGTCGTGAAAACGTCATGGGGAGAGGTCGGGCGCTGCGACTGTCGCGGTTGCGGATTGACATCTTCGCCGCCCCGTGGTTTTGAGCTTTTTTGCTCGCGCTCCTCCAACGCGACTGGGTTTCGGCCATGCCTCGCGCAACTCTGAAACGGCAGACCCATATTCTCGCCGCTCGCACGAGCGGTTGAGGTTTAAGGCGCGCCCGGGTTCCGGTTCCTCCACCTGGCGTCGAGGATGCGACCCGCGCGGGCGAGGCGAGGAAACCCCTCCTACAAGGATTGCTCACATGTCTGGCTTCAAGGTCGCCGTCGTCGGCGCCACCGGCAATGTCGGCCGTGAAATGCTCGGCATTCTCGCAGAGCGCCGCTTTCCGGTATCGGAAGTCGTCGCGCTCGCCTCCTCCCAGTCGATCGGCACGGAAGTCTCGTTCGGCGACAGAACGCTGAAGTGCAAGGCGCTGGATCACTACGACTTTTCCGCGACCGACATCTGTCTGATGTCGGCGGGCGGCGCCGTATCGAAGGAATGGTCGCCGCGGATCGGCAAGCAAGGCTGTCTCGTCATCGACAATTCCTCGACTTGGCGGTTGGACCCCGACGTGCCGCTGGTCGTGCCGGAGGTCAACGCCGAAGCCGCCAAGAGCTTCAGCCGCAAGTACATCGTCGCCAATCCGAACTGCTCGACGGCGCAACTCGTCGTCGCGCTGAAGCCGCTGCATGATTTCGCCAAGATCAAGCGCGTGGTCGTATCGACCTATCAATCGGTGTCCGGCGCCGGCAAGGATGCGATGGACGAATTGTTCGCGCAGACGCGCGCGGTATTCGTCTCGGATCCCGTCGAGGCGAAGAAGTTTCCGAAGCGCATCGCTTTCAACGTGATCCCGCACATCGACGTCTTCATGGACGACGGCTCGACCAAGGAAGAGTGGAAGATGGTCGCGGAGACGAAGAAGATCCTCGATCCCAAGATCAAGCTGACGGCTACCTGCGTGCGCGTGCCGGTATTCATCGGCCATTCGGAGGCGGTCAACATCGAATTCGAGAATCCGATCACCGCCGACGAGGCGCGCGAAATCCTGCGCGAAGCGCCGGGCTGCCTGGTCATCGACCGGCGCGAGCCGGGCGGCTACATCACGCCGCACGAGGCGGCGGGCGAGGACGCCACCTATATCTCGCGCATTCGCGAGGACCCGACGATCGACAATGGCCTCAACATCTGGGTCGTCTCCGACAATCTACGCAAGGGCGCTGCCCTAAACGCGATCCAGATCGCCGAGGCGATCGTCAATCGCGGCTGGCTGAAGCCGAAGTTGAACGCGGCGTGAGCCGTCGCGCCAGAAGCTGTTCGATCGTTCGCGCCAGCCGGCCGTCGATCAGGCCGAGGCCGATCGCTATAATCCCAAGCCCGAGAAAATGCCGCGGCGCCAGCCTCTCGCCGAGAAAGAGCGCGCCGAGGAGGATCGACGAAGCGGGCGCCAGCAAAGTCACGAGCACGACGTTCGTAGCGCCCGCGCCGGCCAGAATTCGGAAATAGACGATATATCCAAGCGCGGTTGACAGCGCCGCGATCGCGCCGACGGCCGCGATTACGGCGAGACTCGGGGCTGGCAGGCTCCAGGGGCGATCCACCAGCAGCGCGAGCGGCAGCAGCATCAGACTCGAAGCGGTGACTTGGCCCGTCGCGATGTCGATCGGCGCCAGCCCGAGGCCGCGGAAGCGCCGGCCGTAGATGCTCGCCAGGGCGTAGGAGACCGCAGCCCCGAGGATCGCGAATTCGGCTGCCAGATGGGTAGTCAGCCCTTGGGCGAGATCGGCGCCCATCATCGTCGCCACGCCGATCAGGCCGAACAGAGCGCCGGCGAGTCGGCGCGGGTTCAGTTTTTCGGTCTCGGTCAGAAAGTGCGCGGCGACGACCGTGAAAATTGGGGTCGAGGCGTTCAGGATCGAGGCGAGGCCGCTCGCCAGCCGGGTCTGACCCGAGACGATCAAGACGAAGGGAATCGCGTTGTTGAGCAGGCCCATCATTGCCAGAGGCGCGAAGCAGTCGAGCATTCTGTGGGGCGCCAGACGCGTGAGCGGCGCGGTGAGCCACAGGAGCGCGGCGGCGATGGTCACGCGTGCGGCGACGATCGTCAGCGGCGGCAATTCCTTCACCGCCACCCCGACGAAGAAGAACGAGCCGCCCCAGAGCAGCGAGAGCAGGAGCAGCAGGCCCCATTCCCTCGAGGTCATCGGACGTTGCTGGGCGATGGACATCTGGGACTGACCGAGAGGGATCGGAGGCTCGGGGCTGTAATACAAGGGAAAGTGGATGTCCGCCCGATTGCGACGGACGCGATCGAAAGATTCGGAGGGATTCGCACGGAAAATCATGGACGGCGCGAGACCTGCTCGTCCGGAGAGCACATTGCAAAATCATGCGTTCGCCCCGTACTGTCGCAACTCTGTTACGCCCAGCCACGATGAAGGGAGGGGCGCCGTCACGAGCGAATATGGCGAGACGGCGCCGCAACGCGATTTTTGCTTCTCAGCCAGTCTCCGCCCGCTATAAGAGTCGGCGCGTGAGATTGCGGCGGGTAATGTTACGAAAACGTCGTAGGGGAAAGCGCGAAAAAGGGCTGGAGGAAACA
>DASXYQ010000239.1:0-2086 GCA_036502445.1 Roseiarcus sp.
GCCGATGACGAGCGCCAGCCGGTTCTCCGCGAGCGCGGACGTCGCGAGGAAAAGCCACGAGAACAAGACCGCGATCCACGAGCGCATGGGTTGCCTCCCGACCACGGGAAGGTTAGGCCGCCCGCCTGCCCCGTGCAAGGCGGCTGCTCTCCAGCGAATGGAAGGCTCATTTCAACGACCGCCCGGACATGCTAAGCGAAAAGCGCCTCATCCTCTCGCTTCGTCGGACCCCATGACCTCCCTCGCGTCCCTTCGCTCCGCCGAACCCGACGTTCGCGCGGCCATGCGCGCGATCGGCGCCGAAGCTCGCGCTGCGGCGCGGATGGTCGCCAACGCGCCGGCCGAGGTCAAGACGCGGGCGCTGCTCGCCGGGGCGCTGAGGCTACGCGAAGGCGCCGTCGATATCCTCGCCGCCAATGCTCGCGATCTCGCGGAGGCGCGCGCAAAGGGGCTGACGGCCGCCTTTCTCGACCGGCTCGCGCTCGACGATAGGCGCATCGCGGCGATGGCTCGGGGCGTCCAGGAGGTCGCCGCCCTGCCGGACCCGGTGGGGCGCATTCTCGCGACGTTCGAGCGGCCAAACGGGCTGCGGATCGAGCGGGTCGCGACGCCGCTCGGCGTCGTCGGCGTGATTTATGAGAGCCGGCCCAACGTCACCGCCGACGCGGGCGCTCTCTGCCTCAAGAGCGGCAACGCAGTGGTGCTGCGCGGCGGCTCGGACAGCTTTCATTCCTCCGCCGCGATCCACGCCTGCCTCGTCGCCGGCCTCGCGGAGGCCGGTCTGCCCGAGGCGGCGATCTCGCGCGCGCCGGTCGCCGCGCGTGACGCGGTCGGCGAAATGCTCGACGGGCTCGGCGGCGCGCTCGACGTGATCGTGCCGCGCGGCGGCAAGAGCCTCGTCGAACGCGTCCAGCGCGAGGCGCGCGTTCCGGTGTTCGCGCATCTCGAGGGCGTGGTGCACGTCTATATCGACGAGTCAGCCGATCTCGACAAGGCATTGAAAATCACCGTTAATTCGAAGATGCGGCGCACCGGCGTCTGCGGCGCCGCCGAGACGCTGCTGGTCGATCGCGCCGGCGCCGGGCGCCTGCTGGCGCCGCTGATCGAGGCGCTGTTGTCAGCCGGCTGCGCCGTGCGCGGCGACGCCGACGCGCGCGCCGCCAACCCCGCCGTCACGCCCGCGACCGACTACGACTGGCGCGCCGAATACCTCGATGCGATCATCGCGGTCCGCGTCGTCGACGGGTTGGAGGCCGCGATCGCGCATATCGAGAGCTATGGCTCGCATCATACCGACTGCATCGTCAGTGAGGACGCCGCGGCTGCGGAGCGCTTCTTGAAAGAGGTCGATTCCGCGATCGTGCTGCACAACGCCTCCACCCAATTCGCCGACGGCGGCGAGTTCGGCTTCGGCGCCGAGATCGGCATCGCCACCGGGCGCATGCACGCTCGCGGGCCGGTCGGCGTCGAGCAGCTCTGCACCTTCAAGTATCGCGTGCGCGGCGACGGGCAGACGCGGGCATGAGGGCGTTCAGATTGCAGAGGGCCGGCCCATTGGCCCTCCGCCGATGCGCCGCGTCGACGCTTGGCAGCCGCTCGCGCCGGCCGAGAATCACCGCAATGATACGACCCGGTGTACGGAATCGTACGAATCGCTTGCCTTAGAGGCCGTATGAGCCTATACACGCCACGCGATAGCGCTACGATCAAACGAGGCTAGATTTACATTTTGACCGTCGCCTTCTGTGGAGTAGCGAAATGCGAGGTCAGCAAGTTCGATTCGCGTATTTCTCTTTTTTACAGCACCGCTCGTAGGAATTCGCTAAATCGCGTACCGCTAAATCTCGTACCATAGACCTCTCGTGACAGAAGTAGGCTCCACAAAATGCCTGACCTCAGCTTCAATAACCCTGGCAAACGTAATCTAGACATCAATATTGAACGAAATCCGGTTGACGTACATGTGGGCAGCCGGGTCAGGTCGCGCAGGATTTCTGCTGGAATTAGCGAAGCGGAGTTCCGCGCAGCTCTTGGGGTGTCGGCTGAACAAATGCGCGCGTATGAAAGCGGCGAGACGCGGATTGGA
>DASXYQ010000240.1:0-7931 GCA_036502445.1 Roseiarcus sp.
CGATGATCCCGCTGTCGAGCTGGTGCAGCGAGAAGTCGGGATCGAGACGGTAGAGCGCGCCGTTCGGCCCTTCCTCCATCGTGTCCATCGAGCCCGCGACAAACCGGCCGTGCTTGTCGACCTTACCGTCGTTGAGCCGGTTGTTGGTCTTGCCGGGTTCGGGATCGATGATCAACTGAACCTCGCCGGTCTTGAAGTCGAGCAGATGGAAGCCGCGCTGCAGCGAGACGACGGCGCCCGCGCCGTCCTTGCGCAGCGCCATCGAGCCGATCTTCTGCGGCACGTCCCAAGAGCGGATTTCGCTTCCCTGCGCGGTGGCGCGGAACACCCGGCCGTCGAAACTGTCGATCCAGTAGAGCCGCTCCTGCTCGGGGTCCCAGAGCGGCCCTTCGCCGAGCGTGGTCTTGACGTCCGCGAGCACTTCGATGCGCATGGTCTCCTCCCTGTGGCTTTTGGGTTCAGCCGGCGAAGCGGGGTTCAGGCAGGCCGCGCACGCCGAGGCCGTGGACAGCGAACAGGCAGCCCGCCTCGCGCTCGCGATGATATTGGCCGCCCATCGGCCGCGCCATCGACGTGACATAGGCGATGTCGAGGTTGTCGCCGCCGAAGGTGAGGCTGGTCGTCGATTGGACGGGAAGGCCGACGATGCGATCGATCACGCCGGAGGGATCGAAGCGCACGAGGCGTCCCGAATAGACTTCGACGCTCCAGACATAGCCTTCTTCGTCAACGGTCGCGCCGTCAGGGAAGCCGCGAAGCTTGTCGAAGCTCGCGAATGCGCGGCGCGAGCGCACGTCGCCCGTCGAGATGTCATAGTCATAGGCGTAGATCGTTCGTCGAGTGCTGTCGGCGAAATACAAGGTTCGCCCGTCCGGGCTCCAACACGGTCCGTTCGAGCAGATGATCCCGTCGTCGAGTTGGTGCAGCGTCAGATCGGGATCGAGCCGAAACAGCTTGCCGACTCCGTCGCGCTCCTCGAAATCCATCGAACCGGCGAGGAAGCGGCCCTGCCGATCGACCTTGCCGTCGTTGAGCCGCGGCCGCAATTCGCCGGGTTGCGTCTCGTGGATGCGCTGAACCTCGCCGGTCTCGAAGTCGAACAGATGAAAGCCGCTTCGGAGCGACAGCACCGCGCCGCCGCCTCGCCGCAGCGCCATCGAGCCGATCGGCTCCGGGACCCGCCAGCTCCGCTTTCCCCCGCCTCTGGCGTCCATTGCATGGATCGCCGGCCCATAAGAATCGATCCAGTAGAGACGGCTCTCCTCGACGTCCCACAACGGGCCCTCGCCGAGCTGGTCGCGATCCGCGCAGACGACCTCGATGCGCAACATGCGGTTCCCTCCTGGTGGGCTTTCTTCTCCTCTCCCCGCCCCTGCGGAGAGAGGCTGGGTGAGGGGCCTGGGTGATTGGCCGGTCCGGAGCCAACTGTGTCAAACTCTATTGACTCGGCAGCCAGATAATCAGGGAGTTTCATCAATCCGGCAACTCACCCCGGCCCCTCACCCGACCTCTCCCCGCAAAGAGGCGGGGAGAGGGGAATTCTTCCCTAGAATGCGACCTGGTCGCCGCCCTTGAGCGACAGGATTTCTCGCGCCTCGTCGGGAGTCGCGACCTCCTTGCCCAACCCCTCGATGATCTTGCGCGCGAGCGCGACCTGTTCGGCGTTCGACTTGGCGAGTTTGCCTCTGCCGGCCCACAGGCTGTCCTCGAGCCCGACGCGAATGTTCGAGCCCATCGCGGCGGCTTGCGCGGCGATCCGCAATTGGCTCGCGCCGGCGCCCAGGACCGACCAGCGATAGCTGTCGCCGAACAGCCGATCGGCGGTGCGCCGCATGTGCGCGACGTCTTCGGGGTGCGTGCCGATGCCGCCGAGCAGGCCGAACACGGATTGCACGAAGAACGGCGGCTTGACGAGCTTGCGATCGGCGAAATGCGCGAGATTATAGAGATGCGCGATGTCGTAACATTCGAACTCGAAGCGCGTCTCGTTCTCGTAGCAGGTCGCCAGGATGAATTCGATGTCCTCGAAGCTGTTGCGGAAGACGAGATCGCGCGTCGCCTCCAGATGCGGTCGTTCCCAATCGAATTTGAAGTTCTTGTATTTGTCGAGGAGATGATAGAGGCCGAAATTGATCGATCCCATGTTTAGCGAGGCGACTTCCGGCTTGAAGGTCGCCGCCGGCTTCACGCGCTCTTCCACGCGCATGTAGGGACTGCCGCCGGTGGTGATGTTGATCGCCGCGTTGGTGCTCTGCTTGATGCGCGGCAGGAACCGCGCGAACGCCTCGGGCGTCTGGTCGGGCTTGCCGGTCTCAGGGTCGCGAGCGTGCAGATGCAGGATCGCGGCGCCGGCTTCGGCGGCTGAGATCGCCTCCTCGGCGATCTGATCGGGCGTGATCGGCAGATAGGGCGACATGGTCGGAGTGTGGATCGCGCCGGTCACGGCGCAAGTGATGATGACTTTGTCTGATATCGCCACGGCGTCTTCTCCTTTTGGCTGAATTCAGGATCCGATTTCGTTTCCCGCGCGCCGCTTGTGGGCGGCGAGCGCCATCAGGCGACGATCGCGCCAGCGCTGACGGTCGGCCAGCGCCTCGGCCGGGGTTTTCGCCCGACGGTCCGCCTCGATCGCATCGAGGACCGGACCCGCCCAATCCGCCCGCCATTGCACCGTCGGGAAGATCGCCTCGTAGATCGATTGGTAGCGCTCGACGTAATCGCGCACGCCGGCCGGCGCGTTGAGATCGATGGTTTCGAACGGCCCCATGAACGACCAGCGCAGGGCCAGCCCCTCGCGAATGCCGACATCGACGTCCTCGGCCGCGACGTAGCCCTCGGCGACGAGGCGGAAGGCTTCCTCGAGCAGGGCGCCTTGCATCCGGTTCATCACGAAACCGTCGATCTCGCGCTTCATCACGATCGGGGCATGCCCGGCGGCGCGCAGGAAGGCCGCGGTCCGCTCGACCGCCGCGGGGTCGGTCCAGGGCGCCGGCACGACTTCGGCGGCGGGGATGAGGTAGGGGGGATTGATCGGATGCACGACCATGCACCGCGCGCGGCCCTTCAGCTGTTCGGTGAATTTCGAGGGCAGAATCGCCGAGGTCGAACTCGCCAGGATGGCCCCCGGCGGGGCCAAAGCGTCCAGCCGCGCGAAAATCTCGCGTTTCATCACGACGTCCTCGGGCGTGTTCTCCTGCACATGCTCGGCGCCGGCGAGCGCCTCATCCAAGGTCGTCGCGACATGCATCCGAGCGCGGATTTGCGCAGGCGCCGATCCGTTCAGCAGATCATGCTCGGCGAGATCGGGCAACAGGCCTTCGATATAGGCGAGCGCCGCGGCGGGCGCGTTGGGCTCCTTGTCCCAGAGCGTTGCCTCATGTCCCGCCCGCGCGAAGCTGATCGCCCAGGCGCGACCAATGAAACCTGTTCCGACTATTGCGACCTTGGCCACAGGCGTTCCCTTTCATAGACTTTCGACATTGCCGTCGACGCCGATCGATTGACCCGAGACGTTGCGCCCGGCTTCGGAGACCAGGAACAGCACCGTCGCCGCGACGTCCTCGGCGGTCACCATGCGCCGGAGCGATATGCGGTCGAGATAGGTCTTCTCCATCTCGGCGTAGGAAACGCCGACCTGTTTGGCCCGTGCTTCTATGACGCCCGACATGCGCGGTCCTTCGACAATGCCCGGCAGTATCGCGTTGACGCGAATATTGGCGGGCCCGAGTTCCTTGGCGAGACTCTGACTGAAGCCGATCACGCCCCATTTGGCGGCCGAATAGGGCGTCCGATAGGCATAGCCGAAACGCCCGGCCGCCGACGAGAGATTGACGATCGAGCCTCCGCCCGCGGCTTTCAGCATGGGAACTGCGAAATGGGCGCACAGGAACTGTCCCGTCAGGCATACGTCGATGGTCCGGCGCCAGTCGTCGGGAGAGATGTCCTCGACCCCTCCGGTCGGCCCGGCGACGCCGGCGTTGTTCACCAACACATCGAGCCCGCCGAGCTTCGCACGCACATCCGCGAACATGCGCGCGACGTCGGCTTCCGAGGAGACATCCGCCTTGCTGCGCCCGGCGTCGGGCCAGGCCTTGGCGAAATCGGCGAGAAACTCGTCCGAGACGTCGCAGATATGCCCCCGCGCGCCATGAGCGAGCAGCAAATCGGCGATCGCTCGACCGATGCCCGAGGCGCCCGCCGTGACGAGGACTCGCGTTCCCGGGGCGAGAGCGATCGTGTTCGGCGCTTGCGGCATGAGGTCCTCTCCCAAATCAGTTTCGGCGTTCGCGCAGCGCCATCACCGCGCCGAGCATGACGAGCCCGTAGACGATCGCGCGGGTGGCGTAAGGGAGCGTAGTGCCGGCGAGCAGGGTTTGCAGCGTCGTCAGCAGCAGGGCGCCGCCGAGCATGCCGAGATAATGTCCCCGTCCGCCGGTGATCAGCGTTCCCCCGATCACGACCACCGCGATGGACGGCAGGAGATAGTCGTCGCCCATCCCCAGGCTGGCCTGGCCGGAAAAGCCGGTGAGCATCACGCCGACGATGGCCGAGCAAAGGCCCGACAGCATGTAGACGCCGATCAGCGTACGGCCGACCGAGACGCCGGACAGCGCGGCGACCCGCTCGCCGTTGCCCACCGCGTAGATGCGTCGTCCGAAAGCGGTGCGGCCGAGCAGGAGAACGGCGACGACCACGAACGCCACGACAAACACGACGACCGGCGTGACGATGAACTTCTGGTCGGTCATGAAAAGCCGCAGCAGCGGCGAGGAAAACCCATCCGGAGTTCCATTGGAATAGACCAGCGCCGCCCCTTGCAGAATGCCGTTGAGCGCCAGCGTCATGACGACGGGCGATATGCCGAGCAGGGCCACGCCGACGCCATTGACGAGGCCGATGAAGGCGCCGATGGCGAGCACCAGCGGCAGCGCATAGATCAGCCTGCCGTCCGACCCCTTGACCATGCCTGCCAGCAGGATGCCGCAGAGACCGATGGTCCAGGGAAGAGAAAGGTCGAGGCCGCCGGTCAGGATCACCGACCCCTGTCCCAGGGCGAGCACGGCCAAAAACGAGGACAGGACGATCAGCGAATTGTAGTAGTTCCAGTTACCGATCGCGTGGCCGAGCGTGAGTTGCGTGACCAGCACGACGGCGAGAAAACACAGATAGGCCGGCGCCGCGAAGCGCAGCGTTTCCGCATGACGCTTCAGAAAGGGGGGCGCGACGCCCGCTGATCCCGCGCGGGCGGACCCGGCGGTCAAGGTGAGCTTTCGCGCCCGCGGGTCGCGCTGACTCGGCAAAAGCCCGCGCCGTCGAGCGCGCAATCGCAGAATCGCGCGCCGCGAATATTGAACGAGCGGAGAGCTGTGGCTGAAGGAGCCGGTGAGCACCGCGAGGACCAGGATGGTTCCCTCGGCGACGGTCGAATAATAGGCTGAAACGTTCAGCTCCAGCAGGATGTTGACCACCATCATTAGGATGTAGGCGCCGAAAATCGTGCCCAGCGGTCCCCCGCGCCCCCCGCCCAGGGTCGTCCCGCCGACGACGACGGCCGCAAATATCTGCAGCAGCATCGGGTTGCCGACCAGCGGATCGCCCGAGCCCGTCTGCGCGCTGATGAACGCCCCCGCGAGGCCGTAACAGCCGCCGGCAATCACATAGACGGCGAATTCGACGAAGCGAGTCGAAACGCCCGCCGCGCGGGCCGAATCGCGATCGCTGCCGATCGCATATATCGCCACCCCGAACCGCGTCCGCTTCAGCCATAGCCAAAGCGCGAGCAGCACGCCGATCAGCAGAATCGGCTTCGGCAGGAGGTTGGGAATCGCGTCGCCGATCAAGAGATCGCTCAGCGCCGGGGAGAGGGCGCCGCCGGGCTTGTCCATCACCAGCAGCGTGATCCCTTGCAGGATGAACATCGTCGACAGAGTGACGACGATCGGCTGCATGCGCAGGATCGCGACGAAAAAGCCGTTGAACGCCCCGGACAGCGCGCCGATGCCGACGCCGGCAGACAGAATGAGCAACGGAGACGTCGCGGGGTCGTGCAGCCGCGAGGCCAGTGTCACGTTGACAAGCGAAATCACCGCGCCGGCCGAGAGGTCGAAACCGCCGGAGAGTATCACGATCGTCTGCCCCATCGCCGCGAGGGCGAGAGTGGCCCCGCTGGTCGCCATCGAGGACAGGTCATAGTAGCCCAGCGGGACCGAGCTGAAGAGCGCGACTGTCGCGAGCAGCGCCAGGAAGACGCACATGGCGATGATGAGCCGACGCGAGCGGCCGAGCTGTCGCACGAACGCGGGAGCGCGAAGGGAGGCCTTGGCCGGCCCGGCGGTGGTGAGGGCGCTCATGCAGCCTTCTCCGCCGTCCCGAGCGCGGCGCGCAGAATTGCCTCTTCCGAGAGGCGGTCGCTCGGAATCTCCGCCGCGACCCTACCCGCGTAGAAAACGAGAACCCGGTCGGCCAGATGCACGAGTTCGGGCGCTTCGGTCGAATAGAGCAAAACGGCGCCGCCCGCGTCGGCATAGGCGCGGATGAGCCGATAGATCTCGCTCTTGGTGCCCACGTCGATGCCTCGGGTCGGATCGAACAGCAGCAGGACGCGACTTTCGGCGAGCAGCCACTTGGCTATGGCGATCTTTTGCTGGTTGCCGCCGGAGAAGGCGCCGACGCGGGTCCAGAGGGCGCGGAGGTCGATATCGACGAGGTCGAAGACGCGCTTGACCGCCTTGGTCTCCGCATCGCCGTCGATCAGGATCGTGGACACGAAACGGTCGATCACGGGCAGCGAAACATTCTCTTTGCCCGTGAGCTCGAGGAAGAGCGCTTCGGTCTTGCGTTCTTCCGGCACGAGTCTGATGCCGATATTCGCGCGCACCGCGTCCGCGGGCGAAGTGATGACGATCGGCTGGCCATCGACTCGCAACGTTCCGCGGGCCAGATCCAGCATCCCGAAACAGGCCAGAAAGAGGTCGAGCTGGCCCATGCCTTGAAGCCCGGCGACGCCGACGATTTCCCCCGCGCGCAAACTGAAAGAGGCGTCCTTAAGCTTGCCGAAAGTCGCGAGGCCCTCCGCCCCGAGCGCCTCGGGCTCGACCCTCGCGGAGGCGACCGGGCGCGGCGGAAAAGCATGCGACAACGACCGCCCTACGATCATGGCGATAACGGCGTCGTCATCGAAGTCCGCGACAGGCCCGGTGGCGATATGCGCGCCATTTCGCAATATCGTCATCGCGCCGCAAAACGAGCGCACCTCCCGTAGCCGATGGGAAATGAAGACGATGGTCAGGCCGCGCCGCTCGAGGTCGGCGATGATGGCGCCCAGCCAGTCGACGTCGCGGCCAGAGAGCGTCGACGTCGGCTCGTCGAGCAGAAGGATGCGCGGCTCGCGAAAAATCGCCCTGGCGATTTCAATCTTCTGCTTGACCGCCAGATCCAACCCCCCCACCTCGTCATCGAGCGCGATATCGGACATGTCGAGCGCGGCGAAATGCTCGCTGACGAGCTCGCGGGCGCGGCGACGGCGAATCGTGCCCAGCGGCCCCACCGGGCCGTAGGGCAGGAGCATGTTGTCGAGGACGGTGAGGTCCTTGACCAACGTCATTTCCTGGAACGCCGTCTGAACGCCGCGCTGATGCGCCGCGCGCGGGCTCGTCAGCCGCGCCTCCTCGCCGAACACCCGGAAGCGACCGCTGTCGGGAAGCGTCAGTCCTGAGAGCAGCCTGACGATCGTCGATTTGCCCGCGCCGTTCTCACCGAGAAGGGCGTGGACGCTGCCGGCGCGGATCGAGAATGAGACATCGTCGACCGCCCGCGTCGCGCCATAGGCTTTGGAAATGCGCTCGACGGAGACCGCTGCGGCGGGAAGCATGCTGGGAACTCTGAGCGGCTACTGACCAGGGCGCCTCAATTCGAGGGCGCACTTCCCCTCT
>DASXYQ010000241.1:0-3563 GCA_036502445.1 Roseiarcus sp.
CAGCATGCTCTGCCCGCGTTCGCGGACGAACGCGAGCGGTCGCACCGCCCACGCGCCGTCCAGTTCGTCCTTCAATCCGTATTCGTAAGCAAGGCGATCGAGGGTGGCAGGCGTCGGATGCTCCGCGGCGGGCAGCACGACCAGCACGGCGGCCGGATAACCCTCGGCGTGGCTCTGTCCTCTGCAGAAGACGCGTTCGCCGTCCTCCCACAAGACCTGGAAGCCACAATCTCCACCGGCGCCGAGCCAAGAGGATGAAAGCATCTGCCGAATCCGCCATCACGTCGGCGGCCGCCTTAGGGTCGAGACCGTCGCCTTTGGGTCGAGACCGTACTAAACGAAGCCTCGTCTGCCTCACTAGGTGGCCAGAGAAGGTTTGCACAAGGAGTCTAACACTCATGAGGCGGCATGACGATGTCTATTATATCACGTCTCTTGCCTGACTTTTGCCGCGCAGGGTCAAGCGCCGCCTCTCCGCTTTTTTTTCGCTTTTGGCCGACGCGCAGAAATTGCCGAGTCGGGCGGTTTCCGCCGCCGCTCGTCATGCTCGGACTCGAGCCGGGCAACCAGACGGGGCCAATCCCCGGATCAAGTCCGGGGACGTGCATGACGAGACCGAAAGCGCAGCGCTTATTTTTGAGCGTCGCAGCGCATTCTCGACGCTCAAAGATCACATGTCGATTATGTTTGTTTATCGTCAGGTCCTCGCCCGGCGCTGGCGGATCATGAAATTGTCGAAGGAATATTCCGCCACCTGCCACCACAAATATTGGTCGGAGCGGAATGCGAGGTAGGAATCGGCGATCTTCTTGAAGCGTGGATTGTCGGCGCCGAGCTGGCCGTAGAGATCGTTGGCGGTCTTGTAGCAGGCCTCCATGACATCCTGCGGAAACAGCCGCAATTCAGCGCCGCCGACAACCAGCCGTTTCAGCGCGCCGGGGTTGGATGCGTCGTATCGGGCCAAAACCGAGGCATTGGCGATCGCGGCGCCTGCGCGCAACGCCGACTGGTAGGGCTTGGGCAGCGCCTCGAACTTGTCTCTCGAGACGAGGAGATGCAACTGAAACCCGCCTTTCCACCAGCCGGGATAATAATAGTAGGGCGCCACTTTCGAGACGACCTGCTTGGGGCCTTCCTTGCGGTCGCCGAACTTCTCGTCGTCGTAGGGTCCGACCCACTCGAATGCGTCGAGCGATCGGGACTCGAGCGCGCCGTAGATGTCGTCTTTGGGGATCGCGACCGGCTCGGCGCCCAGCATCTGAAATATCTTGCCGGCGAAGCCGCCGATCCGCACCTTCAGGCCGTTCAGATCTTGCGGGGTCCGGATTTCCTTGCGGAACCAGCCCGCCATCTGTCCCCCGGTATTGCCGGCCGGCAGCGCAAAAACCTTGCGGTCAGCGAGAAATTCGTCGATCAGGTCGCCGCCGCCCCCTTCGGTGAGCCAGGCTTCGTGCTGCCGCGCGTTCATGCCGAACGGCGTCGAGGAAGCGAATACGAAGCTGGGATCCTTGCCCCAATAATAGGCCAGCGCCGTATGCGCGCATTCGGCCTTGCCGTCGGCGACCGCCTCCAGCGCCTCGAGCGCGGGCGCGATCTCTCCGGCCGGCGCGACCTTGATCGAGAAATGGCCGTCGGTGAGGTCGAGTACGGCCTTGCTCAATGTCTCGGCGGCGCCGTAGATCAGATCGAGCGAGGAGACGAAACTCGAGGTCAGCCGCCACTCGACGTCCGGCGCGGGATCGGCGATCGCGGGGCTCGCCATCGCCGCGCCGGCCGCGGCAAATCCGAGACCAGTGAGGAATTGTCGACGTCCCGCGCCCATACTGTGCTCTCCGACGGCAAAAGACTGCGACTGCATCCGAGCCGTCGTCTCGATCATTTGTAGCTGTCCGGGGTATATTATATAGCCGAGCGAAATTGCGGCGATACCGTTAATTTGACGAGATAAGGTTAAACCGCGTTCATGACGGCCTCATCGGTTCCCGGCTCCGCGAGCCCCGACAGCTTCGCCCCAGCAATCGGGCGCATCGCCGGCGCCGTGCTGGCGGGCGGCCGCTCCAGCCGTATGGGCGCAACCAAAGCCTTCGCGCCATTGGCGGGCCGACCGCTTTTGGCCCATGTCCTGGATCGTCTGAGGCCGCAGACGGATCGAGTCTACCTCAACGCGCGCGACGATTCGGATCGGTGGCGGGCGTTCGGTTGCCCTCTCGTCGAAGACGCGGCGGAATGGCGCGGCGCCGGCCCTTTGGCGGGGATGGCCGCCGCTTTGGCGCGCGCCGCGGCCGAAGGGTTCGCGTGGCTTGCGACCGCGCCCTGCGACGCGCCGTTCCTGCCGCTCGATCTCGTGGCCAAGCTCGCGGCGCCGATCGCCTCCGGCGCTCCGGCGGCCGTCGCGGTCGGCCCCGGCGGGATGGAGCCGCTGTTCGCGCTCTGGCCGGTGGCGGCGGTGCGGCGGATCGAGGCGGCGCTGGCCGGGCAAGCCGGTCCCAGCCGGGTCTTGCAGGAGATGGGCGCCGCCCGAGTGCGCTTCGGGTCGAGCGCGGAAGCCGATCCGTTCGCGAATCTGAATACGCCCGAGGAACTGGCTGCGGCGGAGGCGGTATTCGGCTGACGCCGCCGCGCCCCGCTCAGTTCCCTGCTGGCAGGGAAAGGAGCAGGGAAATTAAATCCGGCCAGCGGGAATCAAATCGACGATTTCCATCGGACGGTGGGGCCGCGCAATGCGGCCTCGGGATTGCCGTCGGCTCGCAATGACGTATGAAAGCACCGCTGAGACAGGGAGAGCAGCCTTGAGCGAAGTCGCGTTTTTGGGTTTGGGCGTCATGGGCTTTCCCATGGCCGGGCATCTCGCGCGCGCCGGCCACGGCGTGGTGGTCTATAACAGGACCTCGGCCAAGGCCTCGGCGTGGATCGGCCGCTATGGCGGGGCGAGCGCTCCGACGCCGCGCGAGGCGGCGGCTGGGCGCGATTTCGTGCTCGCCTGCGTCGGCAACGACGACGACCTGCGCGCGGTCGCGCTCGGACCCGACGGAGCCTTCGCGGGCATGAGGCGAGGAGCGATCTTCATCGATCACACCACCGCCTCGGCCAATGTGGCGCGGGAGCTGAGCGCCGAGGCGTCGCGGCTCGGCATCGGCTTCCTCGACGCCCCGGTTTCGGGCGGCCAGGCGGGCGCTGAGAACGGCGCGTTGACGATCATGTGCGGCGGCGCGGAGAGCGATTACGCCAGGGCGGAGCCGCTGCTCTCCGCCTATGCGAAGTCCTGCCGCCTGATGGGCGGGACCGGCGCCGGCCAGCTGACGAAGATGGTCAATCAGATCTGCATTGCAGGATTGGTGCAGGGCCTCGCCGAAGGTCTGCATTTCGCGGGCCGCGCGGGGCTCGACCGGCAGCTCGTGGTCGACGTCATTTCGAAGGGCGCCGCGCAATCCTGGCAGATGGACAATCGCCACAAGACCATGATCGCCGGCAAGTTCGATTTCGGCTTCGCCGTCGACTGGATGCGCAAGGACCTCGCCATCTGCCTCGACGAAGCCCGGCGTAACGGCGCGCGATTGCCCGTC
>DASXYQ010000242.1:0-4096 GCA_036502445.1 Roseiarcus sp.
TTGCCGTCATGATCGACGAGCACGTCCTCGATCTTTCCGATTTTCTTCTGGTCAGCGCCCATGACCGCTACGCCGACGAGCTTCGAAGCCCGCCACTGATTGATCGCCTGTTGCTTTATAAATGGATCGCCAGACGTCTGCTGCGCCATCGCGGGCGTCATGACGAGGGTCCCGCCGAGCAGGGCGGCAAAGCCGAGTTGCTTGAACATCTCAACCTCCTATCCCCCCGGTTTAACCCAAGCCAACACTTGGGGCGCGAGTTGGTTCCGTGCGAACCGATCAAAATTCGACGCGGTCCCCGGCCGCTTCCCCAAGCCGAGCGCAGTCAGTCGATAAAAGGCCGTAAGCAATCGCCGTCATTTCAAAAGCTTCGCGGAACGCCCCGAAGTTGTATACTGGCAATCGCGTTTGCATCTGTTCACTTCAGCTTAGGCCACGAATCCGACAGCCGATATCCCGCCGGCCAGGGGTCGCTCGGCTCCAGCATGTGTTGATGCGTCCCTGTGATCCACGCGCGGCCCGAAATCACGGGAACGATCGCGGGCCGCCCCGCGACTTGCGTATCGGCGGCGATCCGGCAATCGAAGGTCGAGCCGATGATCGAACGCGCGAGGTAGCGGTCGCCCACCTGCATCAACCCCCGGGCGCGCAGCGTAGCCATGCGGGCGCTGCAGCCCGTGCCGGTCGGCGAGCGGTCGATCTTGCCGGGATTCACCACCACGGCGTTGGGTCCGCGGAGGGCGCCGTCCTCCTGCGCCAAAGGCCCCGCGAACTGGCAGAACGAGACATGGCTCCAGTCGGCGTTTTCCGGATGGGTAAAGCCGAGTTGCGCGTTCGCCGCCGCCGCGATTTTCATTCCCATCTCCGCCAGATCGCGCGCCTCGTCAGGACGGATCGCAAAGCCGAGGCTCTGCGCGTCGACGATGACGAGGCTATCGCCGCCATAGGCGATGTCGACCTTCATCGAGGCGAGGCCTTCGACCTCGAGCGGCGCGTCGAGCCTGTCGACGAACGAAGCGACGTTCTGGACGTGGATGCGCTCGGCTTTGCCGCCCCGGCAGTCCGCGACGACCTCGATCAAACCGCCCGGCGCTTCCAGCGTCAGTCGCGTCCGCGGCTCGGGCATCGGCAGAATGCCGCTGTCGAGCAGGACGGTCGCGACGCAGATCGAATTCGATCCCGACATCGGCGGCGTGTCTTCGGGCTCCATGATGATGAAGCCCATCTGGGCGCGGGGGTTCTTCGGCGGGACGAGCAGATTGAAGTGGCGAAACACGCCGCCACGCGGCTCATTGAGCAGGAAGTTCCTCAAAGCGCCGTCGTTCGCGATGAAGCGCGACTGCTCCCACAGCGTCTCGCCCGGCGGCGGCGCGACCCCGCCCACGACGACGTCGCCGACCTCGCCCTCGGCGTGGCAGGAGACCACATGGATTCCCTTGGACGAATGCATGATTGGACAGCCCCTGAGCTGGTGGCGCCGCTATTTCGCCGGCGCGGGCCCGTCGAACTGCGGCAATGTCGCGTCGATGCAGGCCCAGCTCGGCGCCGAGGCCGCCCAGATCGAGGCGGTCGGCTTGCCGATTTCTGGATCGTCCAATGTGCCGACGCGCACGATCATCAGGTTTGGGCGCGGCTCGGCTTCGCTGAAGACACCCGTACCGCAGTCAGGGCAGAAGCTGCGATGCATGACCGAGCCGCTGTCCGCGATCGAGGTGTAGAACTGCCTTTTCCCCGTGATCGTCACCGCGTCTCGCGGGAACACCGCGTTCGCCGTGCCGCTGCCGCCGCCGATATATTGGCATACCCGGCACCAGCAGACCCGCGCCGCCATCGGCGCGTCGGCCGCTATTTCATAGCGCAACTGCTTGCAGAGACATCCGCCTGAAATGGGCATGTTCCGACTCCGGTTGGACGAGAACCAGATGGCGATAGCTCATCGACGGAACCATTTCCACACGATTGGCTGAAGGCGCCGCCCGCGATCGACATCAAGGGTTGTTCGAGCAAGGCGACGAGCGGCCGGGCAATCGGAGGGCGATGGCCGGCTCCACCTCGATCCTCACCAGGGTGAGGGGCTCTTCGGCAAGGCCGAGAGCTCAGTCGAAACCGAGGGCCGATCGCTCGAGGAGACCACGCGCGATCTCGTCGAGGCGGTAAGGGGCGCCCGCCGCGGATGACGGGCGAGGATTTTCGCATTTTGTGAGTTTTCAAAGCTTTGCAGGGAGGAAAATTTTCCTCCTGTTCTCCTCGGGCGCCGAGACCGCGAATTCGAACAGATACCGAGCGATCGATCGAGGAGTACGCGCGCGACCTCGTCGAGTCGGCGCCGGTGTCGGGGATCGCGCGGGGCGCCTATTTTTCCCTCACCTTCCATCGCGCGTCGAGACTTCGAACTCGCTGTGCGCGCCTGCGGCGCGAGGAGGCGCGGCGAAGCACGCACGACCGCGAACGTCGCCGTCGGGCGGAAGGTTTTGGAACGCTCGGCCATAAGGTCCTCGGGCGCCGAAGGGCGATGAAGGACCATAGCGTGGATTGCTATTTTCAGAAAGAGAAAAGTTACGTAATTTCAAAAAATCAGATGGAGAGCGATATCGACCGGCCTCCGACCTTCGTCGCGGCCTATGCGCGCAGGAAGGAACTCAGCCATTCTCTATTGAAAGGTACTCAGCACCATTGGCCGCGCCAGAGCTGGATCATATCCCTGCGTAGTTGGCGCAGCAGCGTCGGTCCGGAACTTCCGATCTCGCTTCGCCTCCTTCGGCGTCTCTCCGGGGAGTTTCTCATACGGCGGGCGATACCCGTTCGCTTTGTATTGGGCGGACGAGATGGGTACGCGGCGCTTGCCGTAGTCAACCATCACTCGCCCATCCGCCATGCGATAAACCCCGCTGGCCATGATGCCCCTCTCGCTTCGAAACCGGATTTTTCTTTTGAGCTGATTTGAAATCAAACTTTTGATCTTTTCAAGTGCACAGGTCTCTTTGTTCAGTCAGATATGTCGCGAGCTCCATCAATATACACAGATTTTTTTGCTCTCCGACTCCAAATCCGTTTCTTGCCGCAAGCGTCCCCCGCCTCGACATTGCTGTCGATCGCGCGAACCAGCGGGTGCTCCAGGAGTAACAGGCCGAGAGTGTGGTCGGGACGGAGGGGAAGTCGAGGCGGTGAGGAGGCTCGGGATAGCGTTGCTCAACGGTCAAAACCTTGCTGAGCTGATGATCGAGCATGGGGGAGGCGTCCGCACCAGTCGGCCGATCGAGTTCAAGCGTCTGGACGAGGATTTCTTCTCCGAAGGCGATTGATAGACTGTGGTAGGTCGCGCCGACGAATCCCGACTTTGAAAACAGCCCGGAGAATCGTTAAACCTGCTCTCCGCCCCCGAGGACGCGCCATGACCCCCTCTCCAACCCCCCAGCTCATCGGCCCGCTCGTCGATCCGCGTCCCGCGAAGCGCCCCGAGCGGGTGACCCTGCGCGGGCGGGCGGTCACGCTGGTTCCGCTCGACGCGGAGGCGCATGCCGACTCGCTGTTTCACAAAGCCAATGGCGGCGAGAGGGATCGGGTCTGGACCTATCTGTTCGACGGCCCCTACGAGGACCCGCGGGTCTTCAAGGCCAGTCTCGCTGCCAAGGCGCAATCGGAGGATCCGCTGTTCTTCGCGATTATCGACAACGCCTCGGGGGAAGCGGTCGGCTATCAGACTTTTCTGCGCATCGAGCCGGCCCATCGCGTGATCGAGGTCGGCAACATCCTTTATACGCCGGCGATGCAGCGCACGATCGGCGCGACCGAAGCGCAATATCTGTTCGCCGCCCATGTCTTCGACGAACTCGGCTATCGCCGCTACGAATGGAAGTGCAATAATCTCAACGCGCCCTCAAAGCGCGCGGCGCTGCGATACGGCTTCAGCTTCGAGGGCGTCTTTCGGCAACACATGATCGTCAAGGGACGTAATCGTGACACCGCCTGGTTCGCGATGCTCGATTCGGAATGGCCGCGACGCCGCGAGGCGTTCGAGCGCTGGCTCGATCCCGGCAATTTCGATACAGCGGGGCGGCAGAAGGTTTCGCTGATGAGCCTCAACACGGAGGATTCG
>DASXYQ010000243.1:0-14572 GCA_036502445.1 Roseiarcus sp.
TCATGTCGATTTCGGCCTTCGTCATGTTCCCCTTGTCGGGATATTTGTACTTGCCGGTGGCCTCGACAACCATCGCCGCGTCCATGATGCCGATCGAGGGAATGTCGAGGATCGCGGCCTTGCCCTTGAATTCCGGGTTCAGCAGCTCCGCCCAGGAATTGATCGGCCGCTTGATCAGATCGGGGCGGATGCCGAGCGTGTCCGCGTTGTAGACCGTCGGGATCAGCGTGACCCATTCGGTCGGGGTCTTCGAGAAGGTCTTCGAATGCTCGCCTTCCAGGAACATCACCTTCTTCGGCGCGGTGCCCTGATCGCCGATCACCTTGCCGTTCGGAAGCTGGCCCTTGGTGAAAATCGGTGTGATGTTGTCGAATTCCTTGATCTTCTTGGCGTCCATCGGCAGGATGTTGCCCGACGGAACCAGCTTCTTCAGGCCGAAATATTCAGTGTCGAGAATGTCGAAGGAGTTCGGCTGAGTCGCGACGCGCTTGGTGACGTCATCCGTCGTCGCGACGATGTTCTGGATCGTAATCCCGGTGTCGGCCTTCACCTTCTTGGTGATGTCGTCGGATTGATTGACCGCCGTGCCGAGATAGCGCAGCACCTTTTCCTCCTGCGCCCAGACCGCCGGGAATCCGGTGACCGCGGTGACGCCGGCGACGGCGCCGGCGGCTTTCAGGACGTTTCGCCGAGAAACGCCTTTGTCCTTTGCGAGTTTCTTCGACATGTTCTACTCCTCCTGCTAAATCCGCGGGTGTTGTGTTACGCGGGGGAAAGGGCGTGAATGTCCTCGTCGCTCCAGGCGAGGCCGACTTCCTCGCCGATGGCGACCGGCGTCTCGGCGAACACCGCGTCGCTCGTTATCGCCGTCAAGTCGGCGGCGCCGTTGGCCTCGAGCGCGACGTGGTAGGTGGCGCCTTGGTATTCCACGCCGTTGACAGTCGCCTTGATGCGCGTGGCGTTCGAGCCGGCGGCCATGACCTTCACCCGGTC
This sequence comes from Roseiarcus sp., assembly GCA_036502445.1. Taxonomy (GTDB): domain Bacteria; phylum Pseudomonadota; class Alphaproteobacteria; order Rhizobiales; family Beijerinckiaceae; genus Roseiarcus. Next base: position 994 of record DASXYQ010000243.1, read on the forward strand.
CGCGCGTACAGCTATCTTGCCCCCTGGCGTGTCGATGACGTTGTGCCCGCCCAGGAATCGGGCAATGAACTCCGTCGCCGGCTTTTCAAACACTTCGCGCGGCGAGCCGGCCTGCTCGATGCGGCCCTTGTTCATGACGACGACGAGATCGGCGAGCGCCAATGCTTCGTCCTGGCCGTGGGTGACGTGGATGAAGGGGATGCCGAGACTGTGCTGCAGACGGCGGAGCTCGGCGCGCATGCGCACGCGAAGAAATGGATCGAGAGCGGACAATGGCTCGTCGAGGAGCAATATCTGCGGCTGAGTTATCAACGCGCGCGCCAGCGCGACGCGCTGCTGCTGCCCTCCCGACAATTGCGCGGGAACGCGCTGCGCGTAGGGGTCCATCGCGACGAGCTTCAGGAACTCCATCGCCTTTTGACGCCGCGTCGTCTTGTCGACGCCGCGCATCTTCAAGGAGAAGGCGACATTGTCCAGGCAGGTCAGATGCGGAAACAGCGCATAGCTCTGGAACATCATCGCCGTGCCGCGCTTGGCGGGCGGCAGGTCCGTCACATTGGACGCGCCGATAAGTATGTCGCCTTCGGTCGTGCTCTCGTGACCGGCGATCATCCGGAGCGTCGAGGTCTTGCCGCAGCCCGAGGGGCCCAACAAGCAGCAGTAGCCATGGACCGGGACGCGAAGATTGATCGCCTCGACAGCGGTGGTCGCGCCGTAGCGTTTGGTGACCTGCACGAGTTCGAGACTGCCGGGCTCCGCCATGGCCTCACTTGACGTCAGAAGGTTGTTCGCCCGGGAGGAGCAAGGTCCGTGCCATGGCGACGCGGATCGGGAGCGCCTGGATTCACGGGCGTTCCGAGCACATTTCGACGCGAATGGCGCGGGGGCCGGATAGGATCGCCGAAAGCTTAGGCGCCTATGTCGACAATTTCAGCGAAATTGTATACAGATTGGCCTCGCACTTTCGAGTTTCGCGTGAAACGATCGAGGTTCGACGCCCTCGCGGCGTTTCCTTCGCGCAACGCCTCCGTTACGCGACCTTCGCACTGGTGTCCTGGATGAATTCCGAGGCGGCGTCCACGGCGGCGCTAGAGAGATCCGGCGCCGGCAAGGGCGACCGCGTCGCCGCGATCTACCGTTGCATATTCGACGCTGTCGTCGACCAAAGGCTGCCCCCAGGCGCGAAACTCACCGAGGAGCAGCTCGGCGCCGTCTTCGACGCCAGCCGTACGATCGTGCGCACCGCGCTTCAGAGCCTCGCACACGACCATATCGTGACGATCGAACGCCATCGCGGCGCCTTTGTGTCGGCCCCGACGATCGCCGACGCGCAAGACATTTTCTTCAGCCGGCGGGTGGTCGAGTCGGCAATCGCACTCGAGGTGGCGCGGAAGATCCGGCCTGACGACGTCGAACGGCTGCGCGCCCTGCTCGCCGACGAACGAGAGGCGCTCGGGCGAGGCGACCGCCGCGTCGCGATTCGCCTTTCCGGCGCATTTCACATGGCTATCGCCATGATTTGTGGGGAAGGAGCGCTGACGCGTTTTCTCGCCGGCCTGATCTCTCGTTCGTCGCTGGTGATCGCCCTCTACGGGCGCGGTCCCGCGTCGGCCTGTGGGCACCACGAACATGCGGCGCTGGTCGACGCTTTGGCCGCGGCGGACGGTCCGCGCGCGGCCGCGCTCATGGCGGAGCACCTCGAACACATCATGGGCGATCTCGTCCTCGCCCGCCGCTCGGACGGGCGCATCGACGTCGCGGCGATTCTGCGCACTGAAATCGCGCGATCTCGACACGACTAGCCACCGACGACGCTTGCCGCAGGTCCGAGATTCAGTCAAAGAGGGGCCCTAGGGGTCTTGCCGAAGGCGCCCCAATGAACCTAAGATCAACGGGCAACCTCGCTTGATTCCAGGGGGCCCTCGGGTTGAACCGGAGCGCGTAGATGCCAATCAACAAGTTCCTCTACTTCGGCGATTTCGCCGCAATACCCGTAGCCATTGCGGTTCTGGCCTATCTGGCGCTCTCCGCGCGGGGCTTGGCCGGCACGCCGGACTTCGCGATCTCCCTGGTGATGGGGATCGCGGTGTGGACGCTGGCGGAATACCTGATTCACCGATTCGTCTACCATCACGCGCCGATCTTTTCGCCGTTGCACGATGCCCACCATCATGCGCCCAACGAGCTGATCGGCGTGCCCTCGTTCATTTCCAGCGGGTTCATCGTCCTCGTCTGCTATTTCCCCGTCTGGTTCTTCGATTCGGTGGCGGCGGCGGGGTTCACCAGCGGCGCGCTGCTCGGTTATGCCGGCTACATGTTGGTGCATCACGCCACGCACCACTGGAAGCTCGAGCCGGGCGACTGGCTTTACGAGGCGCGGCTGCGACATCTGGCGCATCATTATCACGATTCTGCCAATTTCGGCGTCAGCACGGGCTTCTGGGACCGGGTGTTCGGCACCGCGCGCGCCCGTCGCGGCCGTCTGGCCGAAACCTGAAAGTCGAAGATTGTACGTTGGAACAATTGCGGTCCTGGGACATTATGGTGTAACCGTGTCGTTTTCGCGTGGGTCGATCGGCCTACCGCCGCAACAACGGGCACATCGTGACGCGACCGAACACGCCGCTCCTCGACCTCATCCAAACGCCAGACGATTTACGTAAACTGCCGGAGGGCGACTTGCGCGCCCTCGCCGATGAACTGCGCGCGGAGACGATCAGCGCGGTTTCGGTCACCGGCGGCCATCTGGGCGCCGGGCTCGGGGTGGTCGAACTGACCGTGGCGCTGCACTATGTTTTCGATACGCCGCGCGACCGACTGATCTGGGATGTCGGACACCAGGCCTACCCGCACAAGATTCTGACCGGACGGCGCCCGCGCATCCGCACTCTCCGCCAGGGCGGCGGCCTATCCGGCTTCACCAAGCGGGCGGAGAGCGAATACGATCCGTTCGGCGCCGCGCATTCCTCGACCTCGATTTCGGCCGCCCTCGGCATGGCCGTGGCGCGCGATCTCGACAAGCGCGACAACGCCGTCATCGCGGTGATCGGCGACGGCGCGATGTCGGCGGGCATGGCCTATGAGGCGATGAACAACGCGGGCGCGCTGCAATCGCGGCTCGTCGTCATTCTCAACGACAACGACATGTCGATCGCGCCGCCCGTGGGGGCGATGTCGGCCTATCTGGCTCGGCTCGCTTCCAGCCGCACCTACCTCACGCTCCGGGGGGTGGCCAAGCAGATCGGGCGCAGGCTGCCGAGATTCCTTTATGAAAAGGCCAAGCAGGGCGAGGAGTACGGCCGCGGCTTATTTACCGGCGGAACCCTGTTCGAGGAGCTCGGCTTCTATTACGTCGGGCCTATCGACGGCCACAACCTCGAGCATCTGCTGCCGATTCTGAAGAACGTCCGCGAAGCGCCCGACCGCGGCCCGGTGCTGGTCCACGTCGTGACCAAGAAGGGCAAGGGCTACCCGCCGGCGGAGGCGGCGCAGGACAAATATCACGGCGTCACCGCGTTCGACGTCGTCACCGGCAAGCAGGCCAAGCCCAAGGCGAACGCGCCCGCCTATACCAGGGTATTCGCCGATGCGCTGACCGCCGAGGCCACGCGCGATCCGAAGATCGTCGCCGTCACCGCCGCGATGCCGAACGGGACGGGCCTCGATCGATTCGGGGACGCCTTTCCCGACCGCGTGTTCGACGTCGGCATCGCCGAGCAACACGCGGTGACTTTCGCCGCGGGCCTCGCCACCGAGGGCTACAAGCCGTTCTGTGCGATATACTCGACCTTCCTGCAACGCGCCTACGACCAGGTCGTGCACGACGTCGCGATCCAGAATCTGCCGGTGCGCTTCGCAATCGATCGCGCCGGCCTCGTCGGCGCCGATGGCGCGACCCACGCGGGCGCGTTCGACGTCGCCTATCTCACATGCCTGCCCAACATGACCGTCATGGCCGCCGCCGACGAGGCGGAACTGGTCCACATGGTCGCGACCTGTGCGGTCCACGATAGCGGCCCGATCGCGTTGCGCTACCCGAGGGGCGAGGGCGTCGGCGTCGAAATGCCGGAGCGCGGCGAGCCGCTGGAAATCGGCAAGGGGCGCGTGCTCCGCGACGGCTCGCGGATCGCGATCCTGTCGTTGGGAACGCGCCTCGCCGAGGCGCTCGAGGCGGCCGAGGATCTGGCGGCTCGCGGCCTTTCCACCACGGTCGCCGATGCGCGGTTCGCCAAGCCGATCGATCGCGAACTCGTCCTGCGGCTCGCCGCTTCACACGAGGTCCTGCTCACGGTCGAGGAAGGCGCTGAGGGCGGCTTCGGCGCGCACGTGCTGAGCCTGCTCGCCGCAGCCGGCGTGCTCGACACGGGCCTCAAGATAAGGACGCTGACCCTGCCCGACCTGTTCCAGGACCAGGACAAGCCCGATGGGCTCTACGCCGCCGCCGGCCTCGACGCCAAGGCGATCTTCGCCAAGGCGATCGAGGCGCTGGGACCCGGCGCAAAGGTGGCGAGCCTCAGGGGGTGAGTGAAGGCCGAGCCGCGGAAGATAAAGAAGCCGCGCGAGAGCAGGAAGAAAGCCAGCACCGCACCTTCGTCAACCTCCTCGCCGGGGCCGCGGTGCTCATATTGGCAATCGCGGCGATCTGGCTCTTGGGTTTTCTCGACGAGAAGCGGAAGATCCAGGCTTGCATCGAAGCCGGGCGCCGCGATTGCCTGCAACGCTTCGACCCGTCGGCTGCGCCACCTAGCTGAGGGGGCGGTCGCGGCGCAGCGGGTTGGGAAGCGCTACCTCATCGACTCAACCAGTAGGCCGAATCGCGCTTGCCGCTTTATGCCAAAGCCATACGGCCACGAAGCTGAAATAAACGAGGATCGCGACCACCGTCATGAGAAGCCCGTAGGCGGCGCCTAGCAGGATTGCGACTGGGAGCACCCAGATAAGAAACAGCGGTGAAATCATGTTTTGGCCTCCGGCCTCGCCCGCCAGCGAATCAAGAGCTCCATTTTCGTTCGAGGCAGCTAACCGCCGTACGCTAGCGCGCAAATAGTCAATATTAAGACGCTCGTGGGGCTGGGATGCGGCGCACCACACGTTCCGTCAATCGTTCAATATCGCCTGCTGATGAACCAAGCGGCGTCAGGCACGTAGGGTGAGGCTCTCCCTGGTTCCTCGAGTAGAGCGTCGACGACGGCGACCGACCAAATCCAGGTCGGCGTCCCATAGGTCTTGTAGCTCACGAAACGGCGAGACGTGCAGATCGTCCGCACCGCCGATCCGGCATCGCGCTTTTGATCCCGGTGGTGGTCTGCGACCCACGCCCAGTGCCTTTTCCGAGCCGATTTCCCTCATCCTTCTTCGTAGGAGCGCCCCGTGCCGGCGCCGCCTCCCTGAATCTGCGCCCTCGGGAACAAAGTGTGCCCGGCCGCCGTTGGTTTAGCGACAACCAGACGGAAACTTCGACGGTGCTCGATTTCACCAACAACCTCGAGGCGGTCTTCGATCCGCGGCAAACCGCGGATATAGCGGGGTTGCGCTATGTATCGGACGACAGGCCGGGGATTCGGCGCAGGAAGGCGGGCAAGGGATTCGTCTATCTGCATCCGAACGGCGCCCGGGTCTCCAACGAGGAGACGATTCGCCGGGTGAGGTCTCTCGCCGTGCCCCCCGCCTGGACGGACGTCTGGATCTGTCCCTCCGCGGACGGGCACATTCAGGCGACCGGCCGCGACGCCAAGGGCCGCAAACAATATCGCTACCATCCGTCGTTCCGAGCGGTTCGCGAGGGGGTCAAGTTCGAACACATGCTCGAGTTCGCCGACGCTCTTCCAACTATCCGGGCGAAAGTCGCCGAGCACATGGCTCAACGCGGCTTGGGACGGGAAAAGGTGCTCGCGACGGTCGTATACCTGTTGGAGACGACGTTGATCCGCGTCGGAAACGACGATTACGCCCGTCAAAACGACAGCTATGGGCTGACCACGCTGAAGAATCGCCATGTCGCGATCGAGGGCTCCGAAGTCCGCTTTCAATTCACCGGCAAGAGCGGAAAGCAATGGTCGCTGAAGCTTCGGGATCGCCGCGTGGCCAAAATCGTCCGCGCCTGCCAGGAATTGCCCGGGCAGGACCTGCTGCAATATTTCGACGAAGACGGAAAGCTTCACGCCGTCACCTCCGGCGATGTCAATTCCTATTTGAGGCAGATCAGCGGACGAGACGTGACCGCGAAGGACTTCCGCACCTGGGCGGGAACCTTGATGGCGGCGATGGCCCTCAGGGAGCTGGCGCTGTTTGAGACGCTCGCTCAGGCCAAGCGCAATCTCAAAGCGGCGATCGCCCGTGTTTCCGCCAGCCTGGGCAACACGCCGACCATATGTCGCAAATGTTATGTCCACCCGGAGGTGCTGAACGGATATCTCGAGAAAAGACTCGTGCTCGAGATCGAATTGACGAGCGAGGGCGATTTGATCGACGAACTCGCACGATTGCGCCCGGAAGAAACCGCGCTGCTCATGCTGCTGAAGTCACGCTCGAACGGCGGCGCGAGCGTTGCGGGGCTGATGTCGGCATGAAGGTTCCGGCCGGGCGGCAGCAGGAACAAATCCCGCGCCGCGATCGTTCTGACGGATACCGCCCCATTCGTGTGGTGGATTGAGCGAGGCGAAGCGATGACCCCAGAGGCGGAAAGTCCGGTGACACGGCGTGATCTCCTCGGCATGCTCGAAGGCGCCGACCAGGGTCCAGCTCCATCCGGCGATTCGCAGCCGGCCGCACCGCCTCTGGGTAACCCCGTCAACAAATACCCCAGACCGCCGTTCAAGCCGCAGTCCCAGCCCTGGCCGGGCCTCGCCAGCAAAATGGAGCCACGGCCGGACCACGGCGAAGAGAGTTATCGCGGCTCGAACCGCCTGCTCGGGCGTAAGGCGCTGATCACGGGCGGCGACTCGGGCATGGGCCGCGCCGCCGCGATAGCATTCGCTCGGGAAGGCGCCGATGTGGCGATAAACTATCTGCCTGACGAAGAGCCAGACGCGCGCGAGGTGATCGCGCTGATCGAAGCCGAAGGACGGATCGGACTGGGGCTGCCGGGCGATCTGCGCAGCGAAGCGTTCTGCCAGCAGTTGGTGGCCGGCGCGTTGCGCGGTCTCGGCGGATTGGACATCATCGTCAACAATGCCGGCCGCCAGCAGAGCCGGGAGTCGATTCTCGATATTTCGAGCGATGACTTCGATGCGACGATGAAGACCAACATCTATGCGCCGTTCTGGATCATCAAAGCGGCCCTTCCCCATCTGAAACCGGGGGCCGTGCTGATCGGCACCGCGTCGGAGCAGGCCTACGACCCTTCGAAAGACTTATACGACTACGCTCAGACCAAGGCGGCAATCGTCAGCTATACCAAGTCGCTCGCAAAGCAGCTCGGGCCGAAGGGCATCCGCGTCAATGCCGTCGCCCCGGGACCGATCTGGACGCCGTTGCAGGTCAGCGGCGGCGCGACGATGGAAAAACTCGAGCACTTCGGCGAGCAGACGCCGCTGGGGCGCCCGGGGCAACCCGCGGAACTCGGATCGATCTATGTCCAGCTGGCCGCCAATGACGCGAGCTATGCCACCGGGCAGGTATATGGCGCAGCGGGTGGCGGCGGCCAACCTTGATAGCGCCCGAGGCGTCAATCCGTGGGGCCGCGTCGATGCCAGGTCGAGGTCGGGCATGCCGGACAGGCGTCTCGCCAAATCAGGCAGCTCGAAATGGATCGTGAATTCTCCGAGACGGACGTTCTTTCCAATGCAATATTGGAGCCGGTCTTCAGTTCAACATCGTATGAACCTGCGGGTCGGCGCCGACGCTGCGTCGTGGCGATACCCGTCAGGGATGAGGAGCAGCGGCTCCCCGCCTGCCTGAGCGCCCTGGCGGGACAGCGCGATCGACGCGGCCGACCTGTGGCGCCCGATTCTTTCGGCATCGTCGTGTTCGCCAACAATTGCCGGGACCGGAGTGCGGACCTCGCCAGATCGCTCGGAGGACAATTCTCCTTCCCGCTCCGCGTCGTCGAGGCGTCCCTGTCTCCAACCAAAGCTCACGCGGGCAACGCGCGGCGCCGCGCGATGGAGCTCGCGGAGGCTTGGCTCGGCGAGGAGCGCGTGCGCGACGGCGTCATCCTGACGAGCGACGCTGACAGTCGAGTATCCGCCGACTGGATCGCGACCAATCTCGCCGCGATCGACGCGGGAGCGGACGCGGTTCTGGGAGACATCGCCCTCGATGAGGAAGGAGACTTGCTGCCCCCGGCGCTGCATCGGCGCGGAGAACTGGAGAGCGCGTACGAAGCGCTGCTCACCGAACTTTCGGCTCTGCTCGATCCAATCGATCACAATCCTTGGCCGCATCACGCCACGATCTCAGCCGCGAGCATCGCCATCACGCGCGAGGCCTACCTCGCAGTAGGCGGGCTGCCGCGCGTCCCGCTCGGGGAGCATAAAGCCTTCGCTGCAGAACTCTTGCGGCTCGACCGCAAGATTCGTTTTTGTCCCGAAGTTCGCGTGATCACCTCGGGTCGTGTGGAGGGCAGAGCGCCCGTCGGCTTGGCCGACACTTTGCGTCTACGAAGCAACGACCCCGGCACCTTTTGCGACGAGTTGCTGGAGCCTTTTCGCATCGCGATCAAGCGGGCGCAATGGCGGGGTCGGCTGCGTCGGCTGCGATGCGCTGGTAAGCTCGTCGGCGATGGCGCGTGGGCGCGGGAGTTGGGCATTCCCGCACCGGATGCTCACCGCATTTGTCGAGCGCCGAGCTTTGGCGCGGCATGGAGCGCGGTCGAGTACAAGAGCCCTCTGTTTCCCCGGCGGTTGCTGAGGCCCGCCGAACTTCCCGAGCAGATCTCAGGGGCGCGTCGGGCCCTTGCGCGGCTGCGCAATACGCGCGAGCACTTCGAGCCGGAAGTGGACATGCCGGTCTTTTCAGAATGCTCGCATGGTCTCACCCATTACGTGGATGAACAGGTCCACGGCCTGGTCGCCGGTTAGCGGATAGTCAGTCTCCTAGGTCCAATGCACGAGAACGGCCGTTCCTGGCGGCGTCAGGAAGCCCGCGCTTTTGTGCCGCGAGTTCGCCTGAATTTCCGCCGCGCCCCTCTTTGTCCCTTGATGGTCGCATCGTTGCTATCGAACAGCAACCATCGGCGTCGCTCTCACCGTACAACAAGCGGAACTCATAACGAGCCGGAGAGTTGGCAAGGCTCAACTGCGTGTTTGGGAGTGCAAAATGGAGAGGCAAATAGCCAGAGGTCCCGACGAGGACCTGACGAAACCTTTTACGGAAGAGAGCGATTACGTGTCTAGCGATTGCGAACTGCGTGAGGACCGGACTGCGGACAAGGTATCGGTGAATTCCGCCAGTGACGAAACGGGGCAAGAGGCGTGGTCCGACGAACCCGCGGAGGGCGCTCGCCCGATTTCCTCCGCGGAAACTGCCGGGGCTATCGAGGGCGCGGGGGGTTCACGCGCTGCCGAACGAACCGAATCATGACAAAGGAAGATGCAGACGGCTGTTCGAGCCCCACTCCGAAGAGAGTCTTCATTGTCGAGGACGAGTGGTTCCTCGCAACGATGCTCGAGGAAATGGTGGTCGAGCTCGGCCATATAGTGGCCGGCGTTGCTTCGAAGTTGAAGGACGGGCTGGTCATGGCAGAGCAGGGCGAGTTTGATTTCGCCATCCTGGATGTCAGCCTGAATGGAGAAATGTCGCACCCGATCGCCGACGTTCTCGATGCCCGGGGCCTGCCCTACGCTTTCGCGACGGGCTATGGCGTATCAGGCGTCAAGGGCGCGCGACGGCAGGCGGCGACGCTCACGAAGCCCTTCAGCATCGAAGATCTGCGCCGCGTTCTACCGCAGGCCTAGCGGAAGCCGGCGGCGGGCGCATTCCCCTCCTCGTCTTCAGGAGGACATCCGCAACTGGGAATCGCTCCTGCCGTATTGTAGGATGGACGGCGTGGCGGCCCTCTCGCAGCTGCCGTCGCGTGGGAGGAGTGGCCGATGGTCGACGTCAATATCATGCCGTTCGCCAAGCTGATGGGCGTTACTATCATCGAGGCCAGGGCCGATGGCGTGATCGCCGAACTCTTCGTGCGCGAGGACTTGTGCACTACGAATTCCATTCTTCACGGCGGCGCTGTCATGGCCTTTGCCGATTCGGTCGGCGCCGTGGCGACTCTTCTCAATCTGCCGCCCGGCGCGAACACGACGACGATCGAGAGCAAGACGAATTTCGTCGCCGCCCTTCGAGCCGGCGAAACGGCGCGCGCAGAGTGCTCGCCGGTTCATATCGGCCGCACGACGATGGTGTGGCAAACACGCATTTTGCGGCCGAACGGCAAGCTCTGCGCCGTCGTGACGCAGACCCAGATGATCCTGCACCCGCAATCCTGACCGGTCGCTGTCTAACGCCCTTGTACGCGGCCCTTCCAGAGGCCGCCGCGTCCGCGAATCGACTGATGGGCGGAGTCCAACGTGAATGCCGTGTAAACGACCGCTATCGCCGGCAGCAACGGTCCCCAGATCGGCGTCAGCCGATAGAATCGAAGGGTCGGCAGATAAACAACTGACATTATTGTCCACGCCAGCAGCCCGCAAGTCCGCGTGGCGCCATGACCAAATATCGTCGCGAGCACGGGCGCGACGTAGACCAGGATCAAGCCGGCCACCGCGAGCGCCAGCAATAGCGGCGAGTACTCGAGTTGCGCGTACGCGGACCTGACGACCATCCGTCTGATATCGTCGATCGTGGAATAAGAACGGATGCTGACGACGCGCTCGCTGAGGGCGAGCCGTATCGGTCCTCGCCTCTTCAGGATACGAGCCAGAGCGCAATCATCGATGATGAATCCACGAATCGCTTCGAGGCCTCCGGCCGCACGAAGCGCGTCGCGGCGCGCCAGCATGCATCCTCCCGCCGCCGCGGTCGTCGAGCGGCGTCGGTCGCTCACCCAGGAAAAGGGATAGAGCATCTGAAAGAAAAAGATGAAGGCGGGGATCAGCGCCCGCTCCGGCAGGCTCTCACAGCGCAATTTGGCCATCAGCGAAGAAAGCACGAGGCCCTCGGCGAGCGCCTGTGAGACGAGGCGGCTCAGTACGTCGGGTTGGTGGACGATATCGGCGTCGGTATGCAGCAAAAACTCCGGCGCCTCTGCGTCCGCGCGCTCGACGCCCTGCTTCATCGCCCACAATTTTCCTGTCCACCCTGGCGGCCGCGCGGCGCCCGGAATGATTGTCAGTCGGGCGGAGCCGCCGGCCTCGGCGGCCGCGCGCTTGGCGACATCAGCCGTGCCGTCGGAGCTTTCATCGTCCACGAGGATGATAGAGAACGAGCCGGGATAGTCTTGCAGCAGCAGCGATCTGACGGTTTGGCCGATGCCCTCGGCTTCGTCCCGCGCCGGGATGACCGCGATCACGCTGGGCCACGCCTCAGGCAGGGGGCCGCCGCCGTCGCGTTCCGCGGCATGCCAAAAGCCGCCGCGCGCCGCCGCCAGATAGACCCAAACGAGAAGAGCAAGGGCGGCCAGCAGGGTTGGAATCATTGGCGAGCTCGCGTCCGCGTCGGAAGGCAACCAAGACGGAAACGAGCGCAAAATTCAACAGCTAATCTGGTCGCCTGAGTCGCGCGTTTTGATGGGGTCTTCAGCTTCCTCCCCCTTCTGGCAAAGGGTCGCAAATCTTCAGGCCGCCGTCGTGACGCGGCGACGGGCGATCGGCGATGCGGCTAATCCCCGGGCCCCTCACCCGACCTCTCCCCGCCAAGAGGCGGGGAGAGGAGACGGTCGGCGCCGACGTCGCAGCCGAAAATCTCGCAAATGCAAGCTCGCTGTTCGCCGGAAAGGCGGTGCAGCTTCGGCCCCCTCTCCCCGCCTCTTTGCGGGGAGAGGTGAGGTGAGGGGCCTGGGTGGTTAGCCCGCCCGGCGTGGTGGAAATCGAGGCTTACTCTCCCTTGTACCTCACGCGCCAGATGGCGTCGCCTCCGTCGTCGGTCACGAGCAGGGAGCCGTCGCGGGCGACGGCGACATCGACGGGCCGTCCCCAAACCCTCGCGTCGTCGGCGACAAAGCCGACGAGAAAGTCTTCGTATTCGCCAGTCGGCTTGCCGTCCCTGAATATCAAGCGAACGACCTTGTAGCCGGTTCGCTTGGCGCGGTTCCATGATCCGTGCAGCGCGACGAAGGCGTCGCCTCTAAATTCCGGCGGAAATTGGCCGGCCTGGTAAAACGTAATTCCCAACGGGGCGGAATGCGGCTGAATCAGTACGTCCGGTATGGCGATCTTGCCCACGAGATCGCCTCGCTCCTGCGCGTGCCTTGGATCCTCGTGAGCGCCGATGTAGTACCAGGGCCACCCATAGAACTCGCCTTCGCTCACATGCGTGATGTAGTCCGGCGGAAGATTGTCGCCGAGAAGGTCGCGCTCGTTGACAGCGCACCAGAGCTCGGAAGTCTCCGGCTGGATGGTCAGCCCGGAACAATTGCGAATCCCGGCGGCGAAGATACGCATGTGACCGCCGTCGGGATCGAATGCGAGCGCGTCGGCGCGATTTTCTTCGGGTCCCCAGGCCGCGCCGATCGGGTGGGCGGCCTGGAATGCGGCGATTCCCGCAGCGGGCGCCTTCGGCATCGATTCGGCGACGTTCGAACCCGAGCCGACCGAGACGAACATGGTCTTGCCATCGGGCGAAAAGACGATATCGCGCGTCCAATGGCCGCCCGGACCCGGCAGGGCCGTCACGTTCTCAGGCGGCCCGGACGCCTTCAGATCTCCGGTTTTGTAGGGATAACGGACGACCTCGGTCGGCGAGGCGACGTAGACGAAGCGCGGGTCCGGCCCCGGCGGATAGAAGGCGATGCCGAACGGTCGATTGAGATTCGCTGCGAAGACCTCCGCTGTCGAAGGCGTCGCGGCGCCGTCCGCGGCCCGGAAAACGCGCACGCGACCCGCGCCGCTCTCGGCGACGAAAATGTCGCCATTGGGAGCAACGCGCACGACGCGCGGCTCGCTCAGGCCTTGGGCGAATAAATCCACGGCGAAACCCGGCGGAACCTTGGGCATGGCGCCAACCCGGCGGGCGACCGCCTGCGAGAAATTCGCGGCGGGTGGGCTCGCAAGCGGGACGGGCATGTCGGCCGGAGTCAATTTCCGACGCACCCCGGGTGCGTCCGTCCGCCAGTCTCCGTAGGCGGCGGCCCCGACGAGCGTCCCGCCGCTATCGGGAAACGCAGGCGTCAGGACGCCCGTCGCCGCCCACGCGAGGGACGAAAGGCCGATGAGCGCCAAACCGACTCGCATTTTCGTGTCTCCTCCGCACTCACCGTCTGTGCCGGACACATATGTTGGACCCCCGCGCATTCAGCGGGCAAACCACGCAGGTAGCGAATAGTTTATCGACGTCGGCCCTTCTCCCGCTCTTGCGAGAGAGGTGGGGCAACACCCATCTTTCGACGTGGCCTGGCGCCCGATGAGGGACGCTGCTTGCGCTGCGCTCCGCCCGCCATCACGATGATCTGCCGCATAGGGCGCTCGGAAAGTCGGCGACAATGAAG
>DASXYQ010000244.1:0-12446 GCA_036502445.1 Roseiarcus sp.
CTGCGGGTCAAGCAGTCCGGCTACTCGCCCCGGCCCTCACCCTCCTCTCCCCGCAAAGAGGCGGGGAGAGGGGAATATAGCGATCAAAGTCTGATGCTTGGCGCCGGCCGCCACCGAGCGCTCACGGCCGACGGCTGCAGCCAAGCCTATTCTTTCGCGCCCACCGCTAACGCGGATGCGCTTGCCTCATCCAGCGGCCGCACGCTCTAGAGCGGCAACGTCCAGCTTGACCATCTTGGTCATGGCGTCGAAGACACGCGCCGAGACGTTTCGGTCGGGGTCGGCCAGGAGACGCGGCAGAATCTCGGGCACGATTTGCCATGGCACGCCCCACTTGTCGCGCAGCCAGCCGCACATGATTTCCGCGCCCCCGTCGGCGGTGAGCGCTGTCCACAGCCGATCCACTTCCGCTTGGTCGGCGCACTCTACCGAGATTGAGGCCGCGGTCCCGTAACTCGCAGGCGTGCCGCCGTTCAAGGCTTGAAAGCTCTGACCGCCGAGCGTGAAGGTCGCCATGATCACGGCGCCCGCTTCGCCGCCTGGCCAAGTCCCAGGCGAGTGCAGGATGTGCGTGATTTCGGAGCCGGGAACGAGCGAGACATAGAAGCGGACGGCCGCCTCCGCATCCTTTGCAAACCAGAGGCAGGTGCTGACTTTCGACATGGGATGCATCCTTTCCATTGAGGCCCACTCGAGGTGGGGGAGACCACTAGCGGATCAACCAGGGCAAAATAAGGGGAACCATGATTGGGGTCGCCACGGCGTTCAGCCCCATCGCAATCCCGGCGAAAGCGCCCGCGAGGGGATCGACAGTGAACGCGCGCGCGGTCCCGATCCCGTGGCTGGCGAGGCCCGCCGCGAAGCCGCGCGCGGCGTAGTCGCGGATGCCGAGCGCATTCATCATCGGCGTCACCACGATGGCGCCGAGGACGCCGGTCAGAATCACCAATGCAGCCGTCAGCGACGGCAGGCCGCCAGCCCTTTCGGAAACTGCCATCGCGACGGCGGCGGTTACGGATTTGGGCGCCAGCGAGATGAGCACGACGCGCGGAGCGCCCAAGGCGGCGGCGATAACGACCGCGGAGACGATCGCGACGAGGGCGCCGACGACGAGCGCCGCCGCCATCGGCAGCAGATTCTCCCGCACCAGCGCGAGATTGCGATAGAGCGGCACGGCGAGCGCGACTGTAGCCGGCCCGAGCAGGAAATGCACGAACTGCGCGCCGTTGAAATAGGTCTGGTAGTCGGTCGCGGAAATCTTCAGCAGCACCGCCACGAGCGCGACCGAGATCAGCACGGTGTTGGCGAGCGGATGACGGCCCACGGCTCGCGCGAGCGCGTCGGCGATCAGATATGCGCCGAGCGTCGCTGTCAGCCAGAACAGCGGCGCCGTCTGCAGATAGACCCAGAGGCGGAAAGGGTTCACGCCGCGAGCCTCCGCTTGACGAGGAGGAAGACGCCGACCGTCGCCAGCAGCGTCGCAACTGTCGAGACGACGACCGAGGCCGCCAGCGCGACCCAGTGCTCGCTCAAAAGCCCGAGGTATTGCACGACGCCGACGCCCGCCGGCACGAACAGCAGCGACAGCGAGCCGAGCAGGCCGGTCGCCGCGCGCCCGACGTCGCTCGCCGCTATTTGGTCGTCGCTCATTGGCCGTCGGCGGGTCCATGCGGCCAATCCCAGCGTCAGCAAAGCCAGTCCGATTACCGGCCCCGGCGCCGGCAGCCCGAGACCGCGTGCGAGAACCTCGCCGACGAGCTGGCATGCGAGCAGGAGAAAAAAGCCGCGGATCATGGGCGACACTTCGCTGTTGGGCGGAAAAAGGTCAAATGCAGGAACCGTCGTTGCGAGGAGCGAAGGGACGAAGCAACCCAGGGAAGGCGTGATGTGGGGCCTGGGTTGCTTCGCCGCGCCAAAAGAAACAAACGGGTTAGTCGCAGATTTTCATTACATTTTCCGTCATGGCCGGGCTTGTCCCGGCCATCCACGTGGACCGGCTTGCCTCCTGCCGGAATGCTTAGTTAGCCGCCAGGGAGCCAACAATACAGCAAGCTGCGGTGCGGTTGGACGACGTGGATGACCGGGACAAGCCCGGTCATGACGGTGGGGGAATGTCACGTCACCCGTTTCTCGATCAGGGGTCGGCCGAGGCCTTGCGGAACTCGCAATAATGATCTGATCTTGTGGGCTCTAGAGATACCGCTCGCCGACTTCGCCGGCGAAGCGGCTGGGGTCGCCCTCCCATACGATCCGGCCGTGTTCGAGGACGTAGACGCGATCGGCGTGGGGCAGGGCGAACGTCACGTTCTGCTCGCCGAGCAGAACCGTGATCGGCGTCGTCCGGCGAAGCCGCTCGAGCGCCTTGGAAATCTGCTCCATGATGACGGGCGCGAGGCCGAGGGTCGGCTCATCGAGGATCAGCAGGTCGGGCTTCATCATCAAGGCGCGAGCGATCGTCAGCATTTGCTGCTCTCCGCCGGAGAGCGTGCCGGCGGTCTGTTTCGCCCTCGCGTCGAGGATCGGGAACAGGTCGAACAGCCAGCGCGTGCGTTCGACTCTGTCCTTTTCTTCGAGGCGGCCGCCGCCCATTTCGAGATTCTCGCGAACCGTCATCTCGGTGAAGAGCTCGCGCCCTTCCGGCGACTGGACGACGCCTTCGCGCGCGATCGAGGCGGCTGTCCTTCCGCGCAGCGATCGCCCCTGCCGCCTGATATCGCCGGCATAAGGCGCGAGGCCCGAGACGGCGTTGAACAGGGTCGTCTTCCCCGCCCCGTTCAGCCCCACGATCGAAACGAATTCGCCCTCGTGGACGTGGATCGAGACGTTCTCCAGCGCCTGCGCCTTGCCATAAAATACGTTCAGGTTCTGAACCTCGAGGAACGGCTGTTGGACATCGCGAAAATTGGATTCGGGGCGCGCCGCGGTCTCCAGAGCGCCGCCGAGATAAACCCGGCGCACGGTTTCGTCTTTCATGACCTCCTGGACGGAACCTTCGGCGATGCGCTCCCCGACGTACATCGCGTAAATGCGGTCGACCAGCGCCGCGACGCTCCTGACGTTGTGATCGACGATCAGCACGGCTCGTCCGTCGTCGCGCATTTCGGCGATCAGCTTGGCGAAGACGGCAGTTTCTCGCGCCGTCAGGCCGGCGAAGGGTTCGTCCACCAGCACCACTTTGGGATCGCGCGCGATCGCTTTGGCGATCTCGATTCTGCGCAGATCGGCGAACGGCAGGCTCGACGGCCGCCGATCGAGCACCGCGCCCAAGCCGACGCGCTCGGCGATTTTTTGCGCGCGCGCCACAACCGCCTCGTCGGGAAAGAAATCCAGCAGCTTGTCGGGCAGGAGCCCGAGAGTGATGTTCTCGAGAACCGTCTGCCGATGCAGCGGACGCGAGTGCTGGAACACCATGCCGACGCCGAGCCGCGCGATTCTGTGCGGCGGCCAGCCGGCTACCTCGACGCCGTCGATGCGCACCGACCCGCCGTCCGGCCGCTCGACGCCGAGTATCGATTTCATCACCGTCGACTTGCCCGACCCATTCGGCCCGATCAGACCGAGAATTTCGCCAGCCTTAACGGAAAAGCCGACGTCCTTTACCGCGGTGAGCCCGCCGAAGCGCTTGTGGAGGCCCTCGACCTCCAGGCGTGCGTGGGCGCTCACGTCGCTTCCCTCACGCCCTTCACCATGCCGAGCAAACCGCCGGGGAAAACCAGCACCACCGCGAGCGCGATCGCGGAGACGATGAAGGTGGCGAGATCGCCCAGCGGACGCAGCGCCTCGCCCATGGCGATCAGGAACACTGCGCCGAGCACCGCGCCGAGGATCGTGCGCCGTCCGCCGAGCACGGCGCCGATGATCACCTGCACCCCGACGGTCACGTCGATGAAGGTTCCGACCGATGCCGTGCCGAGATAGAACACCATCAGGGCGCCCGCGAGCCCTGAAAACAGCGCGCTGACGATGAAGGCGGCGAGCTTGTGCTTGGTCACGTTGAATCCGAGCGCGCCGGCTTGCACGGGGTCCTGGCCGCTCGCCTGCAGGATCAGCCCGACCGGCGAACGCGACAGGCCATAAAGAATAGCCCCGCTGACAGCCATGAAGCCGAGAGCGATCCAGTAGTTCACCTTATCGTCGATCGAGATGACGTCGGGGACCGTCAGGCCGATTTCGCCGCCGGTCAGTCCTGCCGCGACGACCACGAAGTTCTGCAGCATCAGAACCGCGACCAGGGTGGTGAGGCCGAAGTAGGGACCGCGCACCCGGAGCGCCGGCAACGCCAACACGACGCCGCCCGTGACCGCCGCGAACACGCCCGCCGCCACGCAGATGAAAATCGGCGGCTGATACAGGTTGTCGAGGATGCCGGCGGTGTAGGCGCCGAGCCCGATCAAGAAAGTCGGACCGAAATTCACTTCATTGGCGAAGCCGAACAACAGGTCCCAGGCCATCGAGAATACGCCGAAATAATAGGCGACGGTGAGCAGCCCGAGAATGTACCCTGACACGTACAGCGGTAGTATCGAGGCAACGAGCACGACGATCAGGCTGATCCACACGGGCGGTGAGCGGAGAATGCGGAGGAGCATGGGACTAGCGTTTCCACTCCCGGTTTTTGCGGGGAGGGGAGAACCGCGCGTTCGTGACAGGGGGCACTATCGCCTCCCCAACAGGCCGCGGGGGCGCACGTACATCACGACGACCAGCAGCAGAAGCGCCGGGATGGCTCGGTAGGCCGGCGAAACGAGATAGGCGGTGAGGGTTTCGAGATAGCCGACGACGTAGGCAGCGATCAGCGAACCGGAGACGCTGCCGAGGCCGCCGAGAACCACGATCGAGAACGCGCTCGCGGTCAACGGTCCGGCGCTGTAGGAGGAAACCCCGAGGAACATGCCGAGCAGCACGCCGGCGATCCCCGCCAGCGCCCCATAGATCGCCCAGACCGCGACATAGACGGTCGACAGTTCGATCCCGAGCAGGGTGACGCCGCGGGGGTTCATGGAAGCGGCGAGCACCGCCTTGCCAGCGCGCGTGCGGTTGACGAAGAACCAGAGCGCGCCGATCGTCAGCCAGCAGACGACGGCCGTGAAGACTTCGTTCGCGGGCGTACGGACGCCGAGGATCGACACTACGCCCTCGACGATCGGCAACACCGTCTTGGCATTGTTCGTATAGAGATAGGCGATCGCTTCCTGGATCATGATGCCCCAGAGCAGGGTCGCGGTGAGGATGAAGATCTCTTTCTCCTCCTCGCGTATCTTCTGCGAGTTCTGCAAGCGCCGGACGACGAGGAAATACGTCGCCAGCGCCAGCAGCAAGCCGGTCACGACCCCGAACACGGCGTCGAGATAGCTGCCGAACGCGAAGCTTGCCGAGGCGGCCCAGGCCGCGACCGCCGCCGCGACCATGATCGCGCCGTGCGAGAGATTGAGCACGCCGGTGACGCCGAAGATCAGCGTAAAGCCCGTCGCCCCCAGCGCGTAGAGCGAAGAGATCGCGAAGCCGTCGATCAGAATCTGCCAAAGCAGCATCTATCCGGCTCCGGCGCCGCACATCGAGGCGCGCCTGAGCCTTCGGCTATCCACGACACCAACACGG
The DNA here is from genome assembly GCA_036502445.1 of Roseiarcus sp. Lineage (GTDB taxonomy): Bacteria > Pseudomonadota > Alphaproteobacteria > Rhizobiales > Beijerinckiaceae > Roseiarcus. The sequence continues at coordinate 5,599 of DASXYQ010000244.1, forward strand.
CGATCTCGGGTCCCTACGCCAACGTCCAGCCGGCTCAATTGGCCGCCGCCCCGACCTTGATAAAAGAGGGGAACGTCAGCTTGCCCTTCGCGAGATCCGCCGGCCATAGGTTGACCTGCACGCCGTTCTGCCATTGCAGGAACAGCCCGGTGATGAATCCCGGGCCGGTCTTCAGGCCATGGACATGAGGGTCGCCCTGCGGCAGAAACTCGACCCTGCCGATCGTGCCGACGTAGTCGGTCTTCTCCATCGTGGCGACCAGCTTGTCGCTGTCGGTCGAAGCCGCGCGATGGATCGCGTCGGCGATGATATAGACGTCGTCATATGCGGTGTAGCCGGCATAGGATGGGGCATTTCCGAACTTCTTCTGGAACGCTTCCACGAACGGCAACGTCTTCGGCGTCACCGCGACGTCCGGCCCCGATACCCCCTGATAGAGCACGCCGTCGGTCGCGCCGTTGGTGTCCTTCCAGAAGGTCGAGTTGGTCGCCTGCGACGAAATGCCGAACATCGGGATCGGCACCTGCTGGCTCTTCCACTGCACCGTCGGCTGCGTGCCGACGTGAGAAATGCCGGTGATGATGACGTCCGGCTTCTCGCCCTCGATCTTGTTGAAGATTGGGGTGAAATCGGTGGTGTCGGGGGAGAAGCGGATATGGTCCAGCACTTTCAAGCCGATTTTCGGCAGGCATTCGACGTAGCCGGCGTCGAGCGGGGTGGTCCACGCCGCGTCCTCGCTCATGATCACGGCGGTCTTCATCTTGAGGCCGTCGACCAGCATGTCCTTGGCGGCGTCGCAGACGAGCCGCGACAGCGCGCCCGAAGTGAGATAGCCGTGAAATGTATATTTGTTGCGTTCGTAGTCCTTGGCGATATTCGCGGTGATGACATCCGAGGCGGCGCCCGGCGTGATCATCACCGTCTTGAGCCGCGCCGCCCAGGGCTCCAGCGCCAGCACGACTTCGCTGATATAACTCGCAATGACCGCATTCACGTGGTCCTCGTTGACCGCGCGCTGGAACGCCCGCACCGATTCGGCCGAGGACGAGTGGTTGTCGTAACTGACGATCTCGATCTTGCGGCCGTCGACGCCGCCCCGAGCGTTGATTTCGTCGGCGGCGATCTGCGCGGCTGACGGGATCGACGAGCCCGCGACCGCCTGCGCTTCGGCGATCACGCCGATCTTGATCGGGCTATCCTGCGCCGAGGCGAGCTGGCCGGCCGCGAGCGCGACGGCCAGGCTGCCCGCGCCGAGAACCCGGCGCATAGCCGCGTGCGAAATGACCCCTTTATGCCGATACATGGTTTCCTCCCGGAATGCCTGACACCGCCGATAATCGGATACGGCGCGCTAAATCCGCCAACACGTTGGCAGTCGGCCCAAACCTGCGATGGTTTGGGGTTTCTGGCAAGTCTCCGCTGAAAAATACGTGGATCGCGAAACCGCGTGCCGGCGCGCGCAGACGCCGGGCGCGCCCGATGGAAGCGACGGTCGGCGCCCGAATTGAGGACCGCCGGCTCGCAAAAGCCCGTGACGCCCATTTGCCTACCCCGTGGCGCCGCGCCCGATAGCGCCAATATCGCGCAGAGCTCCGCCGCGGTAGACGCGAGTCGACGGACCCGAAGAGCGCACTTGCATGACTGGGCCAACACCTGTCATTCTCGTGGAAAGCTGGAATCCAGTCGTGGGGTCATCGGCAAGAAATCGCGGGCTGCCCTTGGCGGCGCTCGTTCTGGGAGGCCTGTTCTTGGGAACCGTACCTGCGAGCGCGAGCGAAACTCCGCGAGAGATGGGCGAGGAGATCGCACGCGACCTTCTGGCCGAAAAATTCGCTTCCATATTCAGCCGCATGAGCCCGGAGACAGCAGCCGCGCTCCCCCCGGAGAAGCTCGCCGAGGTATGGAAGTCGATCCTCTCACAACTCGGCCCTTGCAGCGGACTAGGCGAAGCTTCCAGCGAGGAGACGGCTGGCGCCACGGTCGTGCGCGTTCCCATGAAGCTCCGCGCCGCGACCGTGGATCTTGCAATAACGATCGCTCGGGAAAAAATCGTCGGCTTTTTCGTGGCGCCCCACAAGGAGCAAGCTTCCGCCTGGACGCTGCCGGCCTACGCCGACCCCAATACCTACGAACAGCTGGAGGTCAGGGTCGGCGCCGAGCCCCGGGCGCTGCCGGGAACGCTGTTTCTGCCGAAGGGCGCCGAAAAAGCGCCCGGCGTGATCCTGGTCCACGGCTCCGGCCCGAATGACCGCGACGAAACTTTCGGCCCGAATCGCCCGTTTCGCGATCTGGCGACCGGCCTCGCGACTCGCGGCCTCGCCGTCCTGAGCTATGACAAACGCACCAAGGTTTACCCCGAGTCTTTCACGACTCTGAAAAATCCGACCGTGAAGGACGAAGTGCTGGACGACGTTTCTGCGGCGCTCGAACTCTTGAAATCCAGATCGGAGATCGACGCCGACCGGATCACGGTCATCGGCCACAGTCTGGGCGGCACGCTTGCGCCCCGGATCTCCGCGGCCAATACTTCCGTCTCGAAAATCGTGATTCTCGCAGGCGCGGCTCGCTCCCTGCCCGACATATATTCCGAACAGGTCGAATATATCGCAGACTTGAACGGCCCCATCGACGACGCGGCCGCCGAGCGCATAAGACAGGCGAAACTCGAGGCCGCGCGAGCCCGCGCCGCTCGCCTCGGCGACGAAGGACCGCCGGTGCTGGGCGCCCCCCTGTCATACTGGGCGGACCTCAATCAATATGACCCGGCGAAAACGGCCGCCAGTCTGACGATCCCGATCCTCGTCCTGCAGGGCGGACGCGACTACCAAGTGACGACGGACGATTTCAGCAGGCTCCAGTCGGCGCTCGAGGGCCATCGCAATGCAACCTTACGGCTGCTTCCCGCGCTCAATCATCTGTTCATGTCGGGGGTGGGTCCAAGCAAGCCGGCAGAGTACCTAGCGCCGGGACACGTCGATCCCGAAGTGATCGACCTGATCGCGATTTTCGTGCTTTCGCGTTGAACCTGTCGCCAGGTCCGCCGCGATCACGGCGCGCTTGGTATCCTCGCGCCCGCCTGTATATAAGTCGGCGCCGCCGAAGCAGGGCGGCGCCGGGAGTTTGTCCGTGACCTCGACCTTCTCGCGCCTGCGAGCCCTCGCCGCCGCCGTTCTCATCGGCTTCGCCGTCTCGTCCTGCGGCTATAACAACATTCCGACGCTGGAGGAGGCCGCCAAGGCGCAATGGGCGGAGGTCGAGAACCAATATCAACGCCGCTCCGACCTGATCCCCAATCTGGTCCAGACCGTCCAAGGCTACGCCAAGCAGGAAAAGGACGTGCTGACTGCGGTGACGGAAGCGCGCGCCAAGGCGACGTCGATCCACGTCGACGCCTCCGATCTGACCGATCCCGCCAAGGTCAAGCAACTGCAGGATGCGCAGAACGCGCTCTCCGGCGCGCTCGGACGACTGCTCGCGGTCAGCGAAAACTATCCCGATCTCAAATCGAACCAGAACTTCCTCGCCCTGCAATCGCAGTTGGAGGGTACTGAGAACCGCATCGCTGTCGCCCGCAAGGATTATATCGCCGCCGTTCGGGCCTATAATACGGAGCTTCGCACCTTTCCCGGCGTGATCTGGGCCTCGACCGCGTTCCGCTCGAACAAGCCCATGGCCGAGTTCACCGCGAGCGACGGGGCGCAAACCGCGCCGAAGGTGAAATTCTAGCGGAGCGGCCTCGACTTGCCCCGCGCCCTTCTCGCGCGCCTCGCCGTCGCTTGGCTGGCCGTCGCGGCGGCCTTGACGATCGCCTGGGCGGCGAACGAATTCCCCGCGCTCACCGGCCGCGTCGTCGATCAGGCGGGCGTCCTCTCGGCGACGACCCGCGCCGATCTCGACGGCAAGCTCGCCTCGCTGGAACAGAAGTCGGGCATCCAGCTCGTGGTTGCGACCGTCGCGACCCTCGGCGGCCAGGAGATCGAGCCCTACGCCAACGATCTCTTCCGGCAATGGAAGCTCGGCGAAGCCAAGAAGAACAATGGCGTGCTGTTTCTGATAGCTCCCAAGGAACACAGGGTGCGGATCGAGGTCGGCTACGGGCTAGAGGGCACGCTCACCGACGCGATCTCCAAGATCATCATCCTCAACGCTGTCGCGCCGCGTTTCAAGGCGGGCGACTTCGACGGCGGCATCACCCGCGGCGTCACCGACATCATCACCGTGCTCACCACCGATTCCTCGGAATGGCAGAAGAAGCCCGATCTTCGCGCCGTGGACAATTCCTCGACGCTGGACGCGATCGTTCCGCTGCTGATCTTCCTCGTGATCATGTTCGTCGTGTTCCGCTTCGGCAATCGCGGAGGGGGCATCGGCAACGCCATCGTGCTGTCGTCGCTGATGGGCGGGGGCCGGTCTTCCGGCGGCGGGTTCGGCGGCGGTGGAGGTTTTTCCGGCGGCGGCGGGTCGTCGGGCGGCGGCGGCGCTTCGGGGAGCTGGTGATGGTGCTGAGCGCGCAGGAATCCCGGGCCGTCGAAGCAGCGTTCGAGGCGGCGCAGGTGCGAACCCGCGCGCCGCTGGTCGGAGTGCTCGCTGCGGCCTCCTCGGAGTACGCGTTCATGCCGCTGCTGTGGAGCGGCTTGCTCGCGCTGGCGACGCCATGGCCGCTACTCATTTTCACGCGGCTGCCCGCGGAGCACATTTTTCTCGCGCAGCTGGTCGTATGCCTGGCCGCAATGGCGATCCTTTCGCTGCCGCCGCTGCGGGTGCTGCTGATTCCCCGTCGAGTGCGCCGCGCTCATGCGCACCGCGCCGCGCTGGTTCAATATTCCGTGCGCGGGATCGATCGCGCCGCCGATCGGGCCGGCGTGCTGATCTACGTCTCGCTGGCCGAGCGCTATGCGCGCGTGATCGCCGACGAGGGCGCTTGCGGCGTCGTCAGCGCGGCGCAATGGCAAGGCGTAGTCGAAGCGCTCGTGGCCGATCTCAAAAGCGGCGAGACGGCGCGCGCGATGTCGAACGCGGCGGCGCGCTGCGCCGATCTGCTGGCGCCCAAATTCCCGGCGATCCCTGATGTCGCGACACCGCGCGGGCAGAGGTTCCATGTGGTTTGAGCGCGCCCTGGAGACGCCGGAAATCACCGAGTCGGGCGGCTTCAACCGCCGCCCGTCATGTACTCCTGGACTTGATTCGGGGACCGAGCGGGGAGCGCCTTCGGTGATTATCAGCCGGATGACGAAAACTGAGCGCAACGCATTTCTGTCGTCGCCTAGAGGTCGCGGCGCTCTCTTCCCCACAGACGGCCCGCAATCGCAGCTTGAGGTCGCGAACATTTTTCTCTACGAGGAAATTTCGGCGCGAAATCGCCGACTATTCTGGACCCGGCGGGGGAGGCCTAATAGAGCATGTCACCATCCACGACCTGGAAGACTTGGCGGCTCTTGGCGACGACGATCGGCGCGCTGGCTTTCAGCTTTGGCGGAGCGATCGCGACACCCTACTTGGTCGTCGACGCCGAGAGCGGACAGGCGCTGATCGAAAACCAATCGACCATGCCTTGGTTTCCCGCTTCGGTGACCAAACTGATGACGACCTACGTGGCGCTCTCGGCTGTCCGCGACGGCAAACTGACGATGGACACGCCGTTGACGATGTCGTTGCGGGCCTCGCGCATGGCGCCGTCGAAAATGGGGTTCCGCCCCGGCACCGAGGTCACGCTCGACAATGCGCTGAAGATGTTGATGGTGAAGTCTCCGAACGACGTAGCGGTGATGGTCGCCGAGGGTATTTCGGGATCTGTAGAGGCTTTCGCGGACGAGATGAACGCCGCGGCCCAGCGGCTCGGGCTGAAGGAATCGCACTTCGTCAACCCGAATGGCCTGCACGATCCCAACCACTACTCCTCTGCGCGCGACATGGCGATCATCGGCCGCGCCCTGCTCAAGGAGTTTCCCGATCATGCCCATTTGTTCGATATCGGCGCGATTCAGCTCGGCCGTCAGATCATTCCCAATCACAACGGGTTGCTCGGTCGTTATCCCGGCGCCGACGGCATGAAGACCGGCTTTACCTGCCCGGCGGGCTTCAATGTCGTCGCCAGCGCGACGCGGAACGGCCGACGCCTCATCGTGGTCGTGATGGGCGCCCCCTCTCCCCGCCAGCGCAATCTAGAAGCCTCGGAATTGTTCGACCGCGGTTTCGCCGAGTCGGGCGGCGGCGTCCCGCTGGAAACCCTGCCGACCTCCAGCATCGCCGCGCCGCCCGACATGCGCGCCGAAATTTGCTCGCGCCGCAACCGCCTCGCTGTCGTCGCAGCCATGGCGGAGGAGGAGCGGATATTCACTGCCGGTGGCGCTGCTGCTGTTGGCGCCGCGCCGACGCCGTTTATTACCATGGGCCGGGGTGGAACAGTTCCCGCCGCAGTCCCCCCCGCCGTCGCGGCGCCCGCTCCGACGGCCCCGCCGGCGACGGCCCTCGCCCTTCTGACCGAGCGAGTTCACTTCGAACCGATCCCGGTCTTCGTCGGCCCGAAACCGGGTTGGACCGGCCCGGTGCTCGCGGCGCGGCGGACGGTGGACACCCCGGCGGAAGCGACCGCGTTCACCGGCGAGAAGTCGGGCCCCTACGAAGCCACGGCCGAACCTTCCGCTCCCGCCGCGCTGCAGGGGGCTGTGCACATTCCGACGCGAGCGAGAGCCAGGATCGGCCACCCCATCACGACCACGATCGCGCGCGAGCATCGGCTCGCGGCGATCGCGGCCAGACGCTCGCCGAAGAAGCGTAGCGTCAACTGAAATCGGCTCGGTCGGGACGCTCACGAAGCCGTGACAAAAGCCTTAGTTTCGCCTGTTTAT
>DASXYQ010000245.1:0-8942 GCA_036502445.1 Roseiarcus sp.
CTCTGCCGCGTTTGTGGCGTATGACGCACAGGTCCGCCGCCCTGTCGCTCATTTTAACGTTTTTGGCGATCGTGACCGCAAAGGCTTCCGCTCTATCCACGGATTCAAAGCTGATCGCCATGCGGTCGAGAAGGTCGCGCCGACCCTCCGAACCTTCGGTGAAGAACTCTATCGCGAACCGCACGACGCCCCCTGACGGCGAGCGTAGCGGAAAACAGCGCGGCGCGCGTATAGGTATAACTACCTACGATCATCGTTCCGCGACAGGAGAATTCAGCGAGGGATTTCGCTTGCGTTCACACTTACCTGGGGACGGCGTCCCGGACATGTTTGATTGGTTTCATTCAAAGTGGCCTACTGCCCCTGGGTCGGGTTGAATTTCGACCTACATATGAGACTCGAGGCGGGAAATCGGCTCGCCCGATCTCGGAATTTATTGCTGCGCTGCAACAATTCTGCTACTCAGTCGGGAACCGACTTGGCGGTGTCAGCATTCTGGCGAGAGTTGATTCGATGAGAAATGCGGGGGGCGCCATGAGCACCACGTGGAAGACGAAATGGGGCGCGCGACGCGTCCGCAAGGATCCGCCCACAATCGAAGAGGCGTTGATCGCCGCCGAGGCGTTGACCGACGACCTCGGTCAGCGAATCGAGATCGCGGCCTCGCTGATGGGCGTATCGGATGACGAGGTGAAGGCGCTCGCGGCAAAGCAGGCGGCGATGTCGCGCGGCCGTTCGACCCTGGTCAACGGGCGCAATCGCGCGGTCGTCGTGGAATATAAGCGGCCGCGGACGTTCCGGTCCGGGCCGCCGCTCGGGCGGCGCTGAACGCGGGCGTTGGCGCGCCGGGGGCCGCGAAATTCCTTTCGGCCGAGCGCTTTCCCTTTCCGACGGATCGGGATAGCAACGGCCCATGCTCGAGCGCCTTGATTTCGCCACGCGATCCCTGAGCGGGAATCTGCTCCTGCGCCTGTTGCGCGACTTCGGGCGCGATCATGTGCTGGGCTATCTCCTGGCGGCGATCTTCCTCGGGCTGATCGCGCTCTCCAACGTCTCGGTCGCCTGGCTCCTGCGGCCCGTGCTCAACGGCATGGTCAGCGCGGAAAAGCTCGCGCTGATGCGTTTCCTCGCGTTCGAGGCGCTCGCCCTGTTCGTGCTGCGCGGAGCGGCGACCTACGGCTCGCTGGTCGTTCTGTCCAGGATCGGCAACAGGATCGTGGCGACCGCCCAGCGGCGCGTGTTCGAGCGCCTTCTCAACCAGAACATCGCCTATTTCCAGGATCGTCATTCCAGTGAGTTCATCGGACGGCTCGCGTTCGCCGCCAACGGCGTCCGCGACGCACTGCAACTCGTGATTCAGGGCTTCGCGCGCGACCTCGTCACCGTGAGCGGACTCGTGTTCGTGATGTTGGCGCGGGACCCCAAAATGGCGCTCGGGGCGCTGCTGGCGCTTCCCGTCGCGGCGTTCGTCATCAGCCGGATTCTCAGGCGCGTCCGCGAATTTGCCAAGCGCTCCTACGAAGGCTCGACGCAGATCGTGCAGACGATGGGGGAAACCGTGCTGGGCGCGCGCATCGTCAGGTCGTTCAATCTCGAGGGAGAGATGCGCGAACGCATGTCCCGCGCGATCCGGACCGTCGAGCGTTCGGCCAACCGGATCGCCAGGGGCGGCGGGTTGGTGACGTTTCTCGCCGACTCGCTCGCCGGCTGCGCGATCGCTTTCGCCATTTTCTACGGCTCATGGCGCGTCGCGGTTCAGCACGGCGACGTCGGGGCGTTCGCGTCTTTCCTGGGCGCGCTGCTGCTCGCCTACGAGCCCGCCAAACGGCTCAGCCGCTTTCCCGTCGATATCCAGAACGGCCTCGTCGGCGCACGACTGATCTACGAAGTTCTGGATGCGCCGCTCGGCGACGCCACGCGCGGCGATCTGCCCAAGCTGCTCGTGGTCGAGGGACGCGTCGAGATCGAAAAGGTGAAGTTCGCCTATCGCGCGGGGGAGGAGGCGATCAGGGGACTGGAGTTCGTCGCGCTGCCCAACCAGACCACAGCCCTGGTCGGGCCTTCGGGCGGCGGAAAAACGACGATCCTGGGACTCGTTCAACGATTCTATGCGCCGAGCGCCGGTCGCGTCGTGATCGATGGCCAGGACTTGGCCGAGGTCGATCTCGCCTCGCTGCGAGACAACATCGCGTTTGTTTCCCAGGATGTCTTCCTGTTCCGCGGCACGATCCGCGACAACATCGCCCTGGGCAAGCCGGGCGCGGGCGACGCTGAGATCATAGCTGCGGCGCGCAAGGCGAACGCGCATGATTTCATCATGCAATTTTTGGACGGCTATGGCGCCAACGTTGGCGAGCAGGGCGCGCAGCTATCCGGCGGACAACGCCAGCGCGTCGCGATCGCCCGCGCGCTGCTGAAGAATGCGCCGATTCTGCTGCTCGACGAGCCGACCGCCGCACTCGACTCCGAGTCCGAGCGCGAAGTGCAGAAGGCGCTGGACGCCCTCAGGGCTGGACGGACGACGATCGTCGTCGCGCACCGCTTGCAGACGATCATCGGCGCCGACCGCATTTTCGTCATCGACGCCGGCGTCGCGGTCGAATCCGGTTCGCACGCGGAGCTGATCGCGCGCGACGGCGCCTACCGCGCGTTTTTCGCGGCGCAGTTTGGGTTGCGATCGTTGGCGGCGCTGGCTTGACGCGGGGGATTCCGGAGCGCCGACGCCGGCAACGGCCAGCCAGCCTGTCGGCCGGGCGGCGAGGCATACGCCGTACCCGGGAACGGGTGGCGCGGTCTCTTGAAAATTCAAGCGCCTCCGGTTACGTAATAACTACGATTATAACGGAGACGAACGATGTCCGAACTCAAGCTACGCCGCATAGGCAATTCTGTCGGCCTGATCCTGCCCCAGGACGACCTCGCTGCGCTGCGTGTGGCCGAGGGCGATGTTCTACATCTCACGAAGGCGCCCGGCGGGTTTCGGCTGACGCCCTACGACCCCGAATTCGCCGCGCAGATGGAGGCGGGACGCAAGATCGCCAAGAAGCGGCGCAATGCGCTGCGCGAACTGGCCAAATGAACCGCGAGCCGGTCTGGCCGTTGAAATCGGTCATCCTGGCGCTGCATGATGAACAAATTGCCGAACATGGCGGCCTGGAAGGGTTGCGCGACGAGGGGCTTTTGGATTCCGCGCTCGCCCGCCCACGCCATGCCTTCGCTTATGGCGATCCGAGCTTGTTCGAAATGGCGGCGGCGCTCGCAGTCGGAATCTGCAAGAACCATCCCTTCCTCGACGGCAACAAACGGACCTCGCTCGTGGCGACGGAACTGGTGCTTGAATTGAACGGCTTCGACCTCACGGCCTCGGATGCCGAAATCGTCTCGGTCTGGACGAGCCTCGCCGAGAGTTCAGTGACGGAGGCCGAATTGGCGGCGTGGCTGGAGCGCCATTGCACGCCCGCTCGAGAAGGCTAACTCGCGAACTCGGGGAGAAAGTCCTCAGGCGTTTCGCGCGGAACGGACGTTGCCGCCCTACGCGGCTCTGATCGACGCCGTGCCGAATCCCGGTTCACTGCGTAGCCCGCTCGCCACCGTCAATTTTACAAGCATCGGGTGGCTTAATGTCTTGGCGCACTGTCCGCAGTTTGGTCATATGAGCGCCCCTATGCTGACGGCCTACGAAATCCCCAAATCTCTCCTCGCGGATCTGCTTCGGGTACCTGCAACCGCCCATGAGCGCCTCGGAAATCGCCGCCGCCAGATTCCCCAGTTTCGACCCGCGCCTCTGCGCAGTCTATGGCGCAGAGGTTCGTCCACGCGGCGGCGCGATCAGCGCCTCAGCCGGAATCCCCCACTCGCGGTGCAGCCGCCACGCCATGCTCATCGTGAGGGGACGCGTGCCCTTTGCTCCAGTGCGCCGTTGCCGCAATCCCCTCAAAATGGTCCGCGTCGACTTTCATCCCGGCTGGGACGTCTGCAGCCGATCGGCGTTGCGCAGGATCATGGCGATCAGGGCCGAAGCGATCCCATGACGCTGCCCCGGGCCGATGGCGACAAACTCGATCTCCGCCAGTTCCGGCAGGTAGCGTGACGAGGGCAGCGTGACGAGGCCCGGCGGGATCAGGCGGGCCGAATGCGGCGCGACCCCGAGGCCCGCCCGCGCCGCCGCGCAGAGGCCGCTCAGGCTGCCGCTCGTGCAGGCGGCCCGCCACGAGCGGCCCGCCTTCTCCAACGCGTCGAGCGCCACGGCGCGAGAGATGCTGGGCGGCGGATAGAGAACCAGCGGGAGCGGCAATTGCGGGTCGGGCCGAATCCCCGGACGGCCGACCCAGACGAGTTGCTCGCGCCAGGCGACTTCGCCGCGCGCATCGCCTTTGCGGCGCTTGACGAAAATTAGATCCAATTCGCCGGCGTCGAATTTCTCGTACAACACGCCGCTCAGCCCGACGGTCAGCTCCAGATCGACCGACGGATGGCGCAGCGCAAACTCGGCCAGCACGTCCTGCAAGCCGGAGAGGGCGAAATCCTCGGACGCCCCGAAACGAATGCGGCCGCGCAGCTCCGATCCGGCGAAGAAGCGATCGATGCGTTCGTGGGCGTCGAGCACGCGGCGAGCGAAATCCAAGAGGGCGTCGCCATCGGGCGTCGGCGCGACCGCGTGGGTGTCGCGCGCCAGCAGATGGCGTCGCAGCGCCTCCTCCAGCCGCTTGATGTGCTGGCTGACCGTCGATTGACGCAAGCCCAGACGCTGCGCCGCGAGCGTAAAACTCCGCGTCTCCGCGACGGCGACGAATGACTGCAGCAATTCAGGATTCAACATCGGTCCTTCCAATCGGCGGGCATTATCACGAGTCACGCTGACTGTTATCGAAAATATTCCCATTCATAATTTCAGGCCAGCGCCAATATTCGATGCCGTCCCTCCCGACGAGGATCGCGACCGCCATGTCCATCGCCGCCACCCTGTCCCGATTTCGCATCGACCCCTATCTCTTCGCCCTGATCGGCGCCGTCGCGCTCGCCGCACTCGCGCCGGCGCGCGGCGCCGGCGCGCCGGTCGCCGACGCCGCTGTTTACGGGGCTGTCGCGCTGCTGTTCTTCCTCTACGGCGCGCGACTGTCGCCGCAAGCCGTCGCCGCGGGGATCGCCCACTGGCGCCTGCAATCGCTGATTTTCGCGAGTTCGTTCATCCTATTCCCGGCGATCGGCTTGGCGTTGACCGCGCTGTTGCGGCCGTTGCTGTCGCCGGATCTGTCGCTCGGCCTGATGTTCATCTGCGTCCTGCCGTCGACCGTGCAGTCCTCCATTGCCTTCACTTCTATCGCGCGCGGCAACGTGCCGGCGGCGCTGTGCGCCGCTTCGATCTCCAACCTGTTCGGCATGCTGCTGACGCCGGCGCTGGTAGCCTTGCTGCTGAACGCCCACGGCGCCGGCTTCAGCACAAGGGCGGTCGAGGACATCGCGTTGCAGCTGCTGGCGCCCTTCCTCGCGGGTCAACTCGTGCGGCCGTTGATCGGCGGGTGGCTGCTGCGCCACAATGCGATCACCTCGATCGTCGATCGCGGTTCGATCCTCGTCATCGTCTACGCGGCGTTCAGCGCCGGCATGGTCGCGGGCGTCTGGTCGCAGTTCAGCCTCGCGAGCCTCGCTCTGGTCCTGTTGCTGGACATGACGATGCTGGGCCTGGTGCTGACCGTTACCACGTTGGTCTGCCGTTGGTTGGGGTTCTCGACCGAGGACGAGATCGCGATCGTGTTTTGCGGCTCCAAGAAAAGCATGGCGGGCGGCATCCCGATGGCCAGCATCCTGTTCCCCGGTCATGCGGTCGGGCTGGTAGTGCTGCCGTTGATGCTGTTCCATCAGGCGCAGCTGTTCGCTTGCGCCACCCTTGCACAGCGCTACGCGCAACGCGCCGCTGAGCGCCCGCGCGCGTCCGCCCCGACGCCCGGTCGGCCGACCTCGCTCCACGCGAGTTGACCGCATCCGATCGACGCCGGCATGTTCCGGATCCTCCGCCGCTCGACCGGGTGCGCGTCGCGGCGAGCCCGGGCCAGCTAACCCGCTGGACCACGCCGCCGCACGCCGCGGGCACGCGGCGGCTCGCCGACCCCTCATCCAGCTGCACTCGAGCCCCATGCAAAATGCAGTGTCCTCGAGTGCGTAGGTGTCGATAAAGGATATCGGGGTCGCGATGCGCCAAATCCGCCGCCGACGAAAATACGAAATTTTCTTGCGAAGATTCCCAAATAGTTCTATCTTTGTTCTCATGCGCCGAGCAAGGAGAACGCCAATGTCGGATACCGATGAAACCGCGCCGCTCGCCGTCCCTCGAGACCGATCGGTCGAGGCGCGGCGCGCGGCGCGCCAAGTGAAGGCCGGGCTGGATAGGCGGATCATCGAGTCCTTGAACCACGGCGTTTCGGTCGTCGAGACCGCGGAGCGGGAGGACGTCGGACGGGGCGACCCGGCCGGCCAAACTCCTCTTATCGTCGAGGCGCCGCCGGCCCGCCCGGAAATGGCGCCGCAAAGGCTTGAAAAGATTGAATCCGCGCCCGGAAATGGTATGGCCCGGAAACCCCGGACCCACAATATCTGGTACACGGGCGTGCGGGCTGACCCTGCCGCCTCCGGCTGACGAGCCGCAAGAATGACAAAGTTGCAAAGTTGCAGAAAAAGGCGCCTTAGGCTTTGAAATCGCTTGATGCAGAACTGAAATCGGCGCCCGTCGCCGTCAGCGACGGCGGGGCGAGTTTGGTTCGCGGAGATCGGCGGCGAGGCTTGGGGCGGCCGACCGGCGACCGTCCGGCCCCCTCGGGCGCCGGCAAAAAGCGAAGGGCCGCGGTAGGGGAGGGAATTTTTCCTGGCTGCAAAGCCTTGAAAAGTCACAAAACCGGAAAAGAATCTCGCCTCGCAGACGCCAACGCCTCAGGCGTCGCCAGCTCGGCGCGCGTCCATCGAATCGACGAAGCGGCGGAACAGGTAATGGCTGTCGCGCGGCCCTGGTGACGCCTCGGGGTGGTGTTGCACGGAAAAGGCCGGGCGGTCCGTCAATGCGATGCCGCAGTTCGAACCGTCGAACAGCGAGACGTGCGTCGGGCGCGCGTTCGCCGGCAGGCTCGCCGCGTCGATCGCGAAGCCGTGGTTCATCGAGACGATCTCGACCTTGCCGGTCGTGATATCCTCGACCGGGTGATTGGCGCCGTGATGGCCCTGCGGCATCTTCACCGTGCGGGCGCCGACGGCAAGACCGAGCATCTGGTGGCCCAGGCAAATGCCGAAGATCGGCGTCTTGGCCTGGAGCAGAGCCTTGATCGTCGGGACGGCGTATCTGCCGGTCTCGGCGGGATCGCCGGGCCCGTTCGATAAAAAGACGCCGTCCGGTTTCAGGGCGAGGATGTCCTCCGCGGAGCTCGTCGCCGGAACCACGGTGACCGCACATCCGCTGTCGCTCAAGAGCCTGAGGATATTGCGTTTGACGCCGTAATCGACGGCGACTACGCGGTAGCGCGTCTCGCCGCGAATTCCGTAGCCGGCGCCGAGCGACCAACTCGTTTGATCCCAATCGAAACGTTGCGTTGACGTGACGGAGGGCACCAGATCCATGCCGTCGATGCCCGGCCACGCCTTCGCCTGCTCGACCAGCGCGGCGCGATCGAATTCGCCGCCGGGGTCATGGGCGATGACGGCGTTGGGCATCCCTTCGCGACGGATCATCGCGGTCAGGGCCCGCGTGTCTATCCCCGTCAGGCCGATGATCCCGCGCGCCTCGAGCCAGGCGTCCAGCCGTCGTGTCGCGCGGAAATTGGAGGGCTCGCCGATATCGGCGCGAAAAATGGCGCCGCGCGCGCCAGCCGCCGCCGCGAGGTTGACGGTTTCGATGTCCTCCTCGTTCGTCCCGACAACGCCGATATGGGGGAAAGTGAAGGTTATGATCTGGCCGGCGTAGGAAGGGTCGGTGAGAATTTCCTCGTATCCGGTCATCGCGGTGTTGAAACACACTTCGCCCACCGCCGCGCCGACGGCGCCGACGCCGAAGCCCTCGATCGTCAGTCCGTTGGCGAGGACGAGGAGGGCCGTCGGCTTGCGAGTGCTCCACCCCGTCCGGCCGCGGGTCGGATCGGAAGCAGACTCCGTTCTCGCGGGGGGTCGTGTTGCGTTTGACATGGGGCTGTGGTTAAGCGCCGCCCGGGCCGCGCGTCAAGTTGGGACGCCTCCGGTCGAGGAGGAAGCGCATGGCCGAGACGATCCCGATGCGCGATATGATCGCCGCGCAGATGAAGGACGCGATGAAGGCCGGCCAGAAAGTGCGCGTCGGCGCCCTGCGGCTCATCATGGCCGCCCTGAAGGACCGCGAGATCGAGGCGCGCGGCGCCGGCAAGATCGTCAGCCGGGCCGACGAGCTCGCGCTTCTCACCAAGATGGTCAAAGCGCGCCAGGAGGCGGTCTTGCTCTATCGCGAGGCGGGACGGACGGAACTCGCCGACCAGGAAAACGCCGAAATCGCTGTGATCAATGAATTCCTGCCCAAGCAGATGGACGAAGCCGCGGTCGTTGCCGCCGCCGAGGCGGCGATCGCCTCCACCGGCGCCGTCGGCATGCGCGACATGGGAAAGGTCGTCACAGCGCTCAAGGAGCGCTATCCCGGTCAGATGGATTTCACCAGGGCCAGCGCGGTCGTGAAGGGGTTGCTCAACAGGTGATCGCGCGGTCCGCCGCGCTCGTTGAGCGCGGCTGTCACAGAGCGCCTCATTCTCAGAGTGTCGTCGATCGCGTCCACAGCGGCGTGATGTGCGCGCCTTGACGCCCCGGGAGAGGTCGGGGCAGATCTCCGCATGACCATTGTTCGGAACATCTGCGTCTACTGCGGATCCAGCATGGGGAACGATCCCCGTTTCGGCGAGGCTGCCGACCAGCTGGGCTCGGCGATCGCGGCGGCGGGAATC
>DASXYQ010000246.1:0-3986 GCA_036502445.1 Roseiarcus sp.
GGTTGCCGCTACACTCGAGGCCGCGAAGCGAATGGCGCTGTCGCGAGCCCTGCTGGTGGAGGCGGTAAGTGACGTGTTCGATCGAATTGCGACGGTCGCGATGATGGGCGCACGATCTATCTGACCGAGGTCGCCCCGATGCGCGACGCGCTCGCCGCCGCGGGCCGCCTGAACCAAAGCCAGGACTAAGTCGCCGTGCGGCCACTCACTCAAACCCCTCACCCGACCTCTCCCCGCGAAGAGGCGGGGAGAGGGGAAGGGCTCAGTTTCGACAACGATCCCGACACTCCGCCCGAGTCGATCAAAATGATCGGGGAGCCGAAGGAAAGGGCTTTCGCGGCTACTCGGCCAGCGTCAGACCGAGGCGCTGATCCAGCGGTGCAATTCGCTCTTCGGGCCCGCGCCGGTCTTGGTCGCGACCTGCTTACCGCCCTTGAACACCATCAAGGTCGGAATGGACCTGATGCCGAGCTGCTGCGCGATCTTCGGGTTCTCGTCGACGTTGAACTTGGCGATCTTCACTTTGCCTTGCATCTCCGTCGCGATTTCCTCCAGCGCGGGGGCAATCATCCGGCACGGACCGCACCACTCGGCCCAGAAGTCTACGACCACGGGCTCGCTCGATTCCATGACGTCAGTTGCCCAGCTGGCGTCGGTGACTTTGGCGGTGGCGGACATGAAATCCTCGAAACGCGAATGCGGCGGCAGCGCCGCGGTCTACGACAGGTAGGAATGCCGGGGGGCGCCGTCAAGCCGAGCCTGCGTTCTCAGTCAAGAAGACCTGCTAGTAGAGCCGGCCACCATTGGGAGTGGGGTGGGACGGCCCGATCAGCACGACTTCGCCCTCGGCGTCGGGAAATCCGAGCGTGAGCACTTCCGACATGAAGGGGCCAATCTGGCGCGGCGCGAAATTCACCACGGCGGCGACTTGCCGACCGATCAGTTCGCCCAGCGCGTAGTTCCGGGTGATCTGCGCGGAGGATTTCTTGAGGCCGATCTCCGGGCCGAAATCGATTGTCAGTTTGTAGGAGGGCTTGCGCGCTTTCGGGAACGCCTCCGCGGCGACGATCGTGCCGAGGCGAATATCGACTTTCAGAAAATCCTCGAAAGCAATTTGGGGTGATGGGGGGTCGGTCACATCGGCGCTCCGGCAAAAGGCGCTCCTTCATCGCCATGAGCGCCCTCGAGGTCAACCCTGGCCGCGCGCTCGCCTTCGCGGGACGCGAGAACTACGCTTGACACACTCGGGCCCGGGTTCTAGCTCCCCTCATGCTGTCGATCTCCCAACCCCGAGAAGTCCTTGGCGTCGCGGGGCTCGGCGAAATCGCCGACCGCTATGACGCGATCCTTTGCGACGTCTGGGGCGTGGTTCATGACGGCCGGCAATCCTTTCGACCCGCTTCCGACGCGTTGGTCGCGTTCCGGCGCCGGGGCGGGGCCGTCATCCTCATCACCAACGCCCCGCGTCCGAGCCGCCCGATCCGGGAGCAGATCCTCCATCTCGGCGTTTCGCCCGATGCGTTCGACGCGGTGGTGACGTCGGGAGACGTCACGGTCGCGATGATCGCGGAACGCGTCGCTGAGCCGGTCTGTCATATCGGGCCGCGCCGCGATCTATCGCTGTTCGAGGCGGTCGAGTCGCGCGCCGGCGCGCGACCGGAACTCACCACCGCCGACCACGCCGCGTATGTTCTCTGCACCGGTCTGTTCCATGACGACGTCGAGACGCCGGAGGATTACGAGGGTCGGCTGCGCGCCATAGCCGCGCGCGGCCTGCCGTTCATCTGCGCCAATCCCGACCTGATCATCCATCGGGGCTCGGCGCTGGTCTACTGCGCGGGCGCGCTGGCCCTGCGCTACGAGGAATTGGGCGGCAAGACGATTTATGCAGGCAAGCCCTATCCGCCGATCTACCACGCAGCTCTGTCGGCCGCGGAGGCGGCGCTGGGCAGGCCGATCGAACCGGCACGGACGCTGGCCATCGGCGACGGCATGCGCACCGACATCGCGGGCGCTGTGGGTCAGGGGCTCGACGCATTGTTCATCAGCGCCGGCATTCATCGCGACGAGGCCGAGGGTCTGGAAGCGTTGTTTGCCCGCGAAAAGCTCTGGCCATACGCCTCGGCGAGATCGCTGGCGCCTTGAGGGCCGTGGATGCCCCTCCCCGGTTCTTACGGGGAGGGGAGCGCCCCTTACGCACGCGAGCGCGGACCAACTCCTCCGACGCCGGAACTACAGGGGGCCGCCTCGAGCGGAATCTCAGGCAGCGAGCGTCCCTTGGCTACGTGACGCGCTGAAAGTCCGCACAAGTGAGAATCCCTAGGAAATCGTTCGATGAAACCGATACAGCGAGCACGCTTGCAAACCCGCTGTTCTCGCGGCTTTACGTTGGCTTGCGACGACGACGCGACGATACGCGTCACGGCGCTTCTGCCTGATCTCGCGAGGATCACGTTGCTGCGCGGCGGCGAGGTGCGGCAGAAGCGCAGCTGGTCCGTGCCTGCCCGCGGCGAGTTCGACACGCCGTGGGCCGGCCGCGCGCGGCTCGACGACAGCTCATGGCCTGCAGTTTCCCTCGAGCTGACCGCGACGGAGGCAGAGCTCAATCTCGCCACTGAGGCGATGCGCCTGACGGTGCGGCTCGACCCCCTTCGCATGAATTGGGCGTTGTCCGACGGAACGACGTTCGCCTCCGACAGAGAAATTCAGCCATATTTTCTCGGCCAGAAGACCCACGCATTCCGGCACGCGATGGCGCGACGCCCGGGCGATCGCTATTACGGCGCCGGCGACAAGACCGGCCCGCTCGATCTCTACGGCCGTCGCCTGCGTTGCGCGATGCGCGATTCGCTCGGGTACGATCCCCAACGCGGCGATCCGCTCTATAAGAACTGGCCACTTCTCATCGTGCGGGACGGACCGAGCGGCGTTTCGCACGGAATCTTCTATGACAACGGCCCCGAAGGCTGCTTCGATCTCGGCTGCGAGCACGACAATTATTTTGGACGCTATCGCTATTACGAGGCCGAGGACGGCGACCTCGATTTCTATCTGTTCGTTGGTCCCCGTCTCCAGGACGTGACCCCGAAGTTCCTGGCGCTGACGGGCAGGACCGCGCTGCCGCCGCGCTGGTCGCTCGGCTTCGCGCAGACTGCGATGGGGCTCGCCGATGCGCCCGACGCGCAGGCGCAGATTCGAGGCGTGATCGAAAAGGCCAGGGAGCATGAAATTCCGCTGAGCGCATTTCATTTCGGCTCGGGCTACACTTCGATCGGCCCGAAGCGCTACGTCTTCACCTGGAATTTCAGGAAGTTCCCTGAGCCGAAGGCGCTGATGCGCGATTTCGCGGAGGCTGGCGTCAAGGTCGTCGCCAATGTCAAACCCTGCCTGCTGGACGATCATCCGCAATATCGGGACGTCGCCGCCCGAGGCGCATTCATCGCCGGCGCGGCCGCCGAGGCGCCCCTGAAGTCCCAGTTCTGGGATGGCGAGGGCGCGCATTTGGACTTCACCAACCCTGCCGCGATCCGATGGTGGCAGGAGGGCTTGACGAACGAGCTGCTCGGCTATGGCGTCGACGCCGGCTGGAACGACAACAACGAATACGGGCTATGGGACGACGAGGCGACGTCCGCCGGCTTCGGCGAGCCGACGCCGCTTTCGCTGCTCCGCCCGGTCCAGGCCCTGCTGATGACCCGCGCGACACGCGAAGCGCAGCTCGCAGCCAAGCCGCGGGAGCGCCCGTTCACGGTCACGCGCGCGGGAGGGCCGGGCATCCAGCGTTACGCGCAGACCTGGAGCGGCGACAACACGACGGGCTGGGATTCGCTGAAATGGAATTTGCGCACCGGCCTCGGCATGAGCCTGTCCGGTCTTTACAACATCGGCCACGATATCGGCGGCTTCGCGGGGCCGACGCCCGATCCGGAATTGCTGATCCGCTGGACCCAGGCCGGCGTGCTGCATCCCCGCTTTCTCATGAATTC
>DASXYQ010000247.1:0-2089 GCA_036502445.1 Roseiarcus sp.
AAGGTCACTCATCGCAACAGCTTCATCACCGATCAACCTCCGACGCCGCGCCTGGGCCTGTCATCGTGGAAATGCTCAACGGCGTTTTCGAGACGCTGACGGCCGCGCTGCGATCACGCGGCGGCCAGGTGCTCAAGTTCATCGGCAACGGCATGCTCGCGACCTTTTCCTTCGAACATACGGAGGCGTCGGAGACCTGCCGGCGCGCGCTCGACGCGGCGGCGGAGGCGGTCAGGGAGTTGGCGGTCCTCAACGGTCCGCGTTTCGCCGGCGGGGGCGCCGGTCGTCTCGGTCGATATCGCTCTCCATGTCGAGGAAGTCTTGTACGGAAACGTGGGCGCAACCGACCGTCTGGACTTCACGGTCATCGGACCCGCGGTCAACGAGGTCGCGCGGATCGAAGCTCTGTGCGAGCCGTTGGGTCGTTCGGTCCTGGTCTCGGCGGAGTTCGCCGACGCGATCGCGGAAGGTGACAGCCGACTCGTATCCCTCGGTCCCCCCTCGCTGCGCGGCGTCAAGCGGGAAAAGGAGGTGTTCGCATTGGATTTGTAAAACTCCGTACGCGGCTAAGGACGCGCGGCCATGACCGCATTGGAATTCCGCCGGATGTTCGGAAAACGAAGCGCTCTGCTCGTCAGGGCAGAGCCGCCTGCGCCAAGAATGGGGACGTCGTCAAATCGCCAAAGGGCGAAACGTGTCCGGTCGCTGACGGGGGCTCGACGAAGCCCGCCAACACGGTCTTGACCTCATCGGCCGCCGCGCGCGCAGTCGACGGCGCCGGCTCGACGACGCCCGCCAATACGATCTTGGGCTTACCGAACGCCTGCCGCGCGGCGAGCGGCGTGCGCTCGACGACGCGCGCAGCGACAACGACGCCTATGTCCGGCGCCTTCCGACGCTCGATGGTGCGCGCAGCGGTAGTCACGCCTTTGTCCGGCGTCGTTCGACGCTCGACGACGCGCGCTGCGACGGTGACGCCCTCGTCGGGCGAGGGCTGGGCCGCCGGGGAGACTCCGACTGAGGCGGGCTCGGCAACGGCAGGAGCGCCGACCGAATGCAGGCTAGCCAACAGTGCAGCCAGGTCAAACCCGGCCGGCGGCGAACGCGGAGCAGCGGCGGCGCGCGCGCTGCCAGTTTGTAGGCTCGCCAATAGCATCGGCCCGTCGGATCCAGCCGGCGCCGCTTTGCCGACATAGTCGACCCGAACCTTCGTAATGCCTTTGAATTCCAGCAGCTCGGCGACGCGCGCCGACACATCCAAAATGCGCCCGCCGACGTAGGGTCCGCGGTCGTTCACGCGCACGATGACCGAGCGGCCGTTGCCAAGATTGGTCACCCGCGCGTAGCACGGGAGAGGCAACGACCTGTGCGCAGCCGAAAGCGCCCTCATATCGAAGGTTTCGCCGTCGGCCGTCGCGTGGCCGGCGAACTCGCTTCCATACCAGGAGGCCAAGCCGACGACGCTATAATGCTGTTGCGTCTGCGGATGCTCGGCAGGCGGAGTCAAATCCGCGGCTTCCGCGTGACCCGCGCAGACCAGTCCAACCGCCGCAACCAACCCGAGACGCAGAACCATAATCATGCGTCGCCCCCTTTCCCCGTATTATCGCTGGCGGCGAAAAAAAGGCAATAGGCGTCCTAAAGTGCGACACCCGCGCGGCGCGGTCGTGGTGGCTACACGCAAAAAGGCCGGCTCGAGGCCGGCCTAGTGAGCATGGAACCTGAACCGTTGTGCTGTTACGTCTCGACGGTCGTCTTCGGCTTCAGCACCTGTCGGCCGTTGTACATGCCGGTTTTCAGATCGACGTGGTGCGGGCGGCGCAGTTCGCCCGAGTCCTTGTCCTCGACGTAGGTCGGGAACTTCAGCGCGTCTGCGGAGCGGCGCATGCCGCGGCGCGAGGGCGATGTTTTGCGTCTGGGAACAGCCATCGTAAACTCCAACGAAAAGACGCCGGACGGCGGGTCGGCCGAACCGGGCGGAAATAGGAAGCGGCGCTGATACACGCAAATCGGCCGATGCGCCAGCCCGAAAGGGCGAGTGTGAGGCGAGTGTGTCCCCACCCCGTTCTTACCGGGGAGGCGGCAGGGA
>DASXYQ010000248.1:0-10730 GCA_036502445.1 Roseiarcus sp.
GACCCGCGGCATGCCGCATGGCTACGCGTTGTGCTCACCGCGCTGGACGCGGCCACCGGACCTGGCGACTTGAACAACCCAGGCTTCGGGCTGCACCCGATGAAGGGAAAGAGAAAGGGTCAATGGAGTGTTTGGGTGTCCGGCAATTTGCGGGTCGTGTTCGAATTCGCCGGCTCGGACGTCTCGAACGTCGACCTGGTGGACTATTATTGATGACGAAAGGAGTTGCAAATGCCGATGCACGATCCCGCGCACCCCGGAGAAGTGATCCGTGAGTCCTGCCTCAAGCCTCTCGGCATGACCGTGACCGCGGCGGCCGAAGGCCTCGGCGTGACCCGAAAGGCGCTTTCCGACCTGTTGAACGGACATAGCGGCGTATCACCGGAAATGGCGATCCGCTTGGAAAAGGCGGGGTGGAGCAGCGCCGACGCTTGGCTTCGCATGCAAGCCGCGCACAGCCTATGGGAGGCGCGAAAACATGCGGATAAAATCAAAGTCCGCAGGTTTTCCGAATTTCGAGCGGCCTAACTTCGTCATGACGGTGTCGGATCGGACGTCATGACTACGACCCGCCGCCTCGAGGCGATCTTGGCTGCCGACGTCGTCGGCTATTCCCGTCTCAGGGGCGCGCACGAAGCGGACACTGCGCGCGGTGCGCGAGCATCGCGAGGCGGCGGCGCCGATCCTGGCTTCCCACGGTGGCGGGCTCGTCAAGACGATGGGGCGGGGCACTCATGGAATGTAGAACCGCGCCAACACATTTGCGAGTTCATTTGCGCGCGTCATGCCGCCGCCAGGGCCTTCCGCACCGCTTCGGGATCCCCCTTGATCGCGCGTAGCAGAGTGCGCGCGGGGCCGCTCGGCTGCTTGGCGCCGCGCTCCCATTCCTGCAAAGTTCGCATGCTGAATTCGTAGGCTGCAGCGAACTCGGCCTGGGTCAGCCCCGTGGCCCGGCGTATCGCGCGCACGTCGATTTCCGGCGCCATGTCGGGCGCGGCGTCGGCGTGCGAAGCAATCTGGCGCGCGATGTCGCCGTCCGTCATCGCATCCAACCGATCCCAGTCGGTCGCGACGAGCGCCTTGCGGGCGGCTTCACTTGATTTTTTCGGCATGGCGCTTCACCTCTCGTGTGTTGGCCTTGCGAAGCGAAATCACCCGCCGCTCGCTATCGCGGTCCATGTAAACGCAAACAAAGAGACGCTCGCGAACGAATCCAAACGCGACCTGTCTGGTTTCGCCATAGTCGAAGCGATCATCAGCCTGAGACACATGCGGCCCGGCGAACAGGATCTCGGCGAGCGCTAGCGAGACGCCGTGTTTGTCTTGGTTTATGATGTCTTTGGCCGGGTCGAAGATCAGCTTCACGATGTCGTTATACGCCTGCGGCGTAGTTTTTGGCAACTTGCCGGAGTGCCGCGCCGATCGTGGCGTCCCACGGTGGGCGGCTCGTCAAGACGATGTCGACGGGATGCTGCTGGAGTTTCCCTCGGTGACTCGGGGGGGCGAATCATTTGAGGCGGCGGATGAGAACCGTGCTTGGAATCGACGCGGCGTGGACAGGGACGCAGCCGAGCGGCGTGGCGCTGGCGGAAGAGACCGAGCGCGGCTGGCGACTGATGGCGGTCGCGAGCTCCTACGCGCGTTTCGAGGCGTTGGCGGGGCTGGCGCCGGAGGCTCCTGCGCAGCGCGGGATGAAGCCGGACGCGAATGCCTTGCTCGCGACCTGCCGCCATCTGACCGGCCGTGAGCCTTATCTCATCGCCGTCGACATGCCGCTTTCCCACTTGTCCATTGTTGGGAGGCGAACTTCCGATCGCGCCGTATCTGTCGCTTACGGCGCGAAAAAATGTGCGACGCATTCTCCCAGCGCCGACCGTCCGGGTATAATCAGCAATGAACTTCGCCTTGCCTTCAAGGCTTGCGGCTATTGTCTGCGGACCGTTCCGAATCCAGGCGAGCCAAGTCTCGTCACGCCCGGTCTGATCGAGGTCTACCCGCACCCCGCGCTCGTCGAGCTCACGAGCGCCGATGAACGGCTTCGATACAAGATCAGCAAATCCAGCAAATATTGGCCGGCGCTGAAGCCTGTCGAGCGGCGCGAAAAACTGCTCCTTGCCTGGAAGGGGATCGCCGCGGCTTTGGAACAGCAGATCGAAGGCGTTTTGACGTGCCTTCCCGAGATCGGGGAAACCGACTCCGGCGCGGAGCTCAAAGCTTACGAAGACGCGCTCGACGCGGTCGTCTGCGTATGGGTGGGCGTTTGCGCACTCGAGGGTTTGGCGGAAGCGTTCGGCGATGCGGAATCGGCGATATGGATCCCCGCGCGGGATCGAAAATGGCCAAGTCGGCGCGCGGGGTAGCGGGCCCCGAAGGCGAGGTCTCAGCGCCGAAATCCCTCCAATCACGCCGCGCTTGTCAGAACGCCGTCCGTAACGTACCCGTTACGCCTCGTGCACGTACTCGACGCCTTTGGAAACGCCATTTGCGAGTGCTCGAGGACGCGGGCGTCGCGACAATCCGAAGAACAACCGCATGCGGGGGAACTAGCGCGATGACGACGGACCTTTCCTACCTCGCCTATACGGCCATGCTCACTGCCGCGCTGTGGATTCCCTACATCGTCTGCCAGGTGACGACGAACGGCTTTCTCACGCCCGGGAACTACGTCGATCCGGCTCCGCGCCCGGTCCCGCTGTGGGGTCAGCGCGCCCACCGCGCCTACCTCAATGCGGTCGACTGCTTCGCGCCCTTCGCGGCGCTGGTGATCATCGCCCATATCGCTGGCAAGTCGAATGCGACCACGGCGTTCTGGGCGATGAGCTTCTTCTGGCTTCGGCTCGCGCACGCCGTGGTTTATTTGTTTGCGATCCCCTATGTGAGGACACTGCTCTTCACACTGAGTTTCGTGGCGGTCGTCGGGCTTTTCTCTGAGGTGGTCAAATAGCGGCCTGCGTTTCAGCATCGCCTTGTCGGAGCGGCCAGGGATCCCATCTGATGGCGACACGCCTCTTCGGCGAGCCCCTCCCAAAGCGCCGCATATTTTGGCGCGATCGTGACCCATTCCTTCTTGGGTCTTCCGGCTCCGGTCGAGAAGCGCTCGCCGACTCCGTTCTCGATGAGAGCGTCGACACGTTCGGACGGGAGTTTGAGCAGCAATCGGCCGCTTGAAAGCGCGGCGAAAATCTTGCCGTCGATCTTCAGCGCGTCGGAGCCGAACCCGCGGCCCTTGCCCTCGCCGGAGGCGACGCCCCAGCGCTCGACGAGCGCCTGAAAAAGCGTTGTCGGGAGCGGTTCGCCAGTCGATCCCATGTTTGAACTCACGCCGCTTCGGCCATCGCGGCCAGGCGCGCCCAGGTCGTGCCCTGCAGGCTCGGCCTCGCTTCCATTCGCGCCTGCCAGGCGACGAGGTTCGCGTACGGCGCGCCCAGCGCGGCCCATTCCGGGGTCTGCGTGAAGAATTCGATCTGTGGCGCCAGCAGCAGATCTGCCAGCGAAATCGCGTCGCCGACGAAGTAGCGCTGATCGCCCAGCAGCCGCGCCAGTTCTGCGAATGCCACGCGCGCCTTCGGCATGGCGGCCTCGATCGCTTTCTCGTCGGGCGTGAGGCCCATCAGCCGCGGGCCGATGACGCGCTGGAAGCCTATGACGGCGCCGACGCCTTGAAAGAGATACCAGTCGTTGACGTTCATCAACTGATCCATCCGCGCCGCGGCTTTGGGATCGTCGGGCGTGAGGGCGGGCGAGGGCAATGTGCGATCGAGATAGCGCAGGATCGCCTGTGTCTCGTAGAGGCTGAAGCCTCCGTGCTCCAGCACCGGCACGCGGCCAAAGGGATGCCGTGCGAGATGCTCGGCCGATCGATGCGCGCCCGGCGCCAACGGCGCCAGACGATAGGACGCGCTCTTCTCCTCCAAGGTAGCCAGCACGGCGCGGCCGAACGGGCTGCCGGGAATCGAGTGGACGATGAATTCTGTCATTGGCTTCTCCTTTCGCTTTGCTCGCGATGACGGCAAAGACTATTGGACATCGGTTTCGGCGAGTTTCGCGTACCGTTCGAGCAGGCCCGGCCAGCCGCCGTCGACATCCCTCCGCATGGAAGCGCCGGCTTCCGCCCCCATGGCCTCGAACTTGTGGTGCACGAGTTCCACGCGCGCGGCCTCGGGTCCGTCGGGGATGAAGCGGATGTCGACTTCGGATTTCATCGTGGCGTCCGGCTTCCATTTCGCGTTGATCTGCCAGAGCATGACGAGGCGATGCGGCGGCTCCCAGTGAATGATCGTGGCGACCGCTGTTTCTGTGCCGTCTTCGGAGATCTCGAGCCAGCGCCCTCCCAGATGCGGCTCGATGAGCACCTTCTGGATCGGCTGCTTGCCGACGCCGTGATCGAACGGCCACCAGCGCGAAAGCCCGTTGGTGAAGACATCGAAGGCGTGCGCGACCGGCGCCTTCACCCGAATGGATTTGCGCACAGGCGCGATCATGGCTGTCTCGTTCATTTCTCCGCTCCTCGGGATTTTTCCGCTTCCTGTTTGAAGGCCGTCAACGCGTCGTCCCAGAACGTGTCCAGCCAGTCGCGCAATTCCCGCAGACCTTCGCGGCGAATGGAATAGATGCGCCGCGCGCCCTCGCTGCGCTCGTTCACCAGCCCCGCATCCCGCAGCGCCTTCAGATGCTGCGAAACCGCCGGCCGCGAGACCGGCAGGCCCGCCGCCAACGCGTTCACGGGTCTGGGTCCCGCGCGCAGCCGCTCGAACACCCGACGTCGCGTCGGATCGGCGAGCACGGCGAGCGACATTGCGTAAGCCATGGCTTACCGTAAGTGACAACTTACATCCTGTCAAGCCTATTATTTTGTGGCCCATCGGGCTCGGGCTCGGGGTCGGTTGCCAGGGCGAGGTCGGCGTCGCCTCTTCCAATGGCGGCGGCGGGGCTCTGCGCCTGCCAGGGCGGCTCGAACGCGCAAATCGAGAACGCGGCGGAAATCGCGATAGAGCATCACCTCGGCATGACCTGCGATCCGATCGGCGGACTCGTGCAAATCCCCTGCATCGAGCGCAACGCTTTCGGCGCCGTCAACTACCTCGCCGCCGTCTAGTCGCGGCAACCTTCTACTGTTGCTTATGGGGCCGACGCTGGTAAACCTCACTCTTCACGGCGTATGTCGGATGAGCGCAGAAATAGATCGCATTTTATACTCTTTGTTAAGTATGACAAACGGTCTTAATATCTCTTAATTTAATTTCCACAATGCTGCCCAAAACGGCCTCCTTTATTTGGTGACGGGGCGATCAAGAGATCATACCGTTCCGGTCACTGAGGAGCATCGTCGATGATTCGTAAATTTGTGCTGGCGTCCGCTTTGGCCGCAACTGCGGCCTTGGCCATCAGCTCGCCGGCTGCCGCCGACGGGTGGCGACACGGCTATGGCGGCGGCTATCGTGGCGGATGGGGGCATGGCGGATGGGGGCACGGTGGCTGGGGACCCGGCGGCGGCGCGCTGGCTGCCGGCATCATAACGGGCATTGCAGCCGGAGCGCTCGTCGGCGCAGCGGTCGCTTCCCGACCTGCTCCGCCGCCCGCGGCCTACCCCCCGCCCGCTTATTATGGGCCGCCTCCGGGCTATTGATACCGACCTGACAGCGACGCTGCTATGGCGCCAGCCTGACAAATCAAGTTTGGCCCGCGACCTCTCCTGGTCGCGGGCTTCGTCGTGGGAGGTGTCCGGACAGGCAGTAGGCAGCAGGCAGGGGTGATGCGATACTGTCCACGTCGACTGCCGAGAGCCTCTCATGATCAGCGTCTTCGAACTCTTCAAGATCGGCATCGGTCCCTCGTCGTCGCATACGGTGGGGCCGATGAAGGCGGCGGGGGCGTTCGCCGCGGGTCTCGAAACGGAGCGGGTCGCGCGTGTGAAAGTGACCCTGTTCGGCTCGCTCGCGTTCACCGGCAAGGGCCATGCGACCGACCGGGCGATCATCCTGGGGCTCGCCGGGCAAATCCCGGAAACCGTCGATTCCGATCGCGCCGAGGCGCTGCTCGCCGACGCCGCGACGCGGCGCCGGCTGCCGCTGGCGGGGCGGAAGGACATCGCCTTCGACCCCGAGATCGATATCGTTTTCGACTTCGTTTCGACGCCGCCGCGTCATCCCAATACGATGAGCCTTGCCGCGTACGACTCGAACGGCGAATTGGTGCGCGAGGAAACCTGGCTGTCGATCGGCGGCGGCTTCATCGTTCGCGACGGCGAGTCGCTGGAGGGGCAGGGGAGCGGCGTCGCTTGCCCTCACCCGTTCAGCGACGCGGCCGATCTCCTCCGCCGAGCGCGCGAGGCGGGGCTGACCATCGCCGAACTGGTCTTCCAGAACGAGACGTCCGTTTCAGGCGCGGCGGAAGTCGAGGCGCGGCTCGATGCGGTCATCGGCGCGATGTTCGCTTCCGTCGATCGCGGCCTCTCGCGGGAGGGCTCGCTGCCGGGCGGCCTGAAGGTGCGACGTCGCGCCAAGGCGATATTCGATCGACTGATCCAAAATGCGCGCTTGAATGCGCACGCGGCGCACGAGATCATGGACTATGTCGCGGTCTATGCGATGGCGGTCAACGAGGAGAACGCGGCGGGCGGGCGCGTCGTCACGGCGCCAACCAACGGCGCGGCGGGCGTCATTCCGGCGGTGATGCGCTATTACCGCGATCATTGTTCGGAGGCGTCGGCGGAGGGGCTGCGTACGTTCGTGCTGACGGCGGCGGCGATCGGCGCGCTGTTCAAACTGAACGCATCGATCTCCGGCGCGGAGGTCGGCTGCCAGGGCGAGGTCGGGGTCGCCTCATCGATGGCGGCGGCGGGGCTCTGCGCCTGCCTCGGCGGCTCGAACGCGCAAATCGAGAACGCGGCGGAAATCGCGATGGAGCATCACCTCGGCATGACCTGCGATCCGATCGGCGGGCTCGTGCAAATCCCCTGCATCGAGCGCAACGCCTTCGGCGCCGTCAAGGCGATCGCCGCCGCCTCGCTCGCGCTGCACGGCGACGGCAGCCACAAGGTCTCGCTCGACAGCGTCATCGCGACGATGCGCCAGACCGGCGCCGACATGCAGTCGAAATACAAGGAGACTTCGCTCGGCGGACTGGCGGTGAATTTCATCGAGTGCTGAGGGGGACGTGTCCCAGCGCCGAATAGGGGTCCATTCCGCGCGATTTGACCCTTAGTGCGCCTTTCCCAGTCCGGCGAGTGATGCTCTCCACGGGATAGAGGTTGTCTCCGGGTCGGCGCGCCCGATTGGCCGGCGCCGACGCAAGAGGCCTCACTCCCCGCGCCCCTTGACGCGCACCGCGCTCGGCGTCACGCTCGTGCCATGTCGCGCCGACAGCCCCGCTTCGAAATCACGTCCGAGATCCTCCTGCGCGCCTATTCGATCGGGATGTTCCCGATGGCGGAGGATCGCGAAGCCGCGCAGCTGTTCTGGGTCGAGCCGGAGCAGCGTGGGATTTTCCCCCTCGACGG
Source organism: Roseiarcus sp. (assembly GCA_036502445.1). Classification (GTDB taxonomy): domain Bacteria; phylum Pseudomonadota; class Alphaproteobacteria; order Rhizobiales; family Beijerinckiaceae; genus Roseiarcus. The sequence goes on from DASXYQ010000248.1 coordinate 7,499, forward strand.
CCTCCTCGTTTCGCGCAGCCTCGCCAAAACGGTACGGTCGGACATCTACGAAGTTCGCGCCAACGGCGCCTTCGAAGCGGTGATGAAGGCCTGCGCCAGTCGCGACCGAACCTGGATCAACGCCGACATTCTTCGGCTCTACTGCGAATTGCACGAACGCGGCTACGCCCATTCCATCGAGGCATATCACAACGGCGAGTTGGCCGGCGGGCTTTATGGCGTCGCGCTCGGCGCGGCCTTCTTCGGCGAGAGCATGTTTCATTTCGCGCGCGACGCCTCGAAAGTCGCGCTCGTGCATTTGTTCGCGCGATTGCGGTTCGGCGGCTATCGGCTGCTGGACGCGCAATTCGTCACGCCGCATCTGGCGAGCCTGGGCGCGGTCGAGATTTCGCGCATCGAATACCGCAGGCGGCTCGATCGGGCGATCGGGCCCCGGGCGAACTTCGCGGCTTGGCCGCCGGACCGAACCATGCGCGGCGCCGAAGCGTTGGCGCTGGCGCTCGGGCTGCCCACGTCGGCATGAAGCTTGCTAAGTTTTACGTGTTGGGCATGGGGCGAGATCGAGGCGGTAGATGACGGCGAGCCTCCCTTTCGATGAAATGGGCCTCGGAGCCGACGCGACACGTCCGATCTATCGCCATATCGCACGCTGGCTCGCAGAAACGCCGCCCGAAATCCTCGCTTCGCGCCGCGCGCAAGCCGAATTCATGTTTCGCCGCATCGGCATCACCTTCGGCGTCTACGGCGACAAGGACGCGGCCGAGCGGCTGATCCCGTTCGACATCGTCCCGCGGGTGATCTCGCGGGCCGAATGGACGCGGCTCGAGGCGGGGCTGAGCCAGCGGGTCACGGCGCTCAATCTCTTTCTGAAGGACGTCTACGGCGCGCGCGCGATCCTGAAAGAAAACATCATCCCGCTCGAGCTGATCCTGCGCAACCCGCATTACCGGCCCGAGATGATCGGACGTCGAGTCCCGCACGACATTTGGGTCCAAATCGCCGGCATCGACATCGTGCGCGTGGGCGACGATTCGTTCTACGTCCTCGAGGACAATGCGCGCACGCCTTCCGGCGTCTCTTACATGCTGGAGAACCGCGAGGTGACGATGCGGCTGGTGCCGGACCTGTTCGCCGAGCATCGGGTGGCCCCGGTCGACGACTACCCCGACCTGCTGCTCGCCTGTCTGCGCTCGGTCACGCCTCGTTCCGATTACAGCGAAGCCACGATCGTGATCCTGACGCCGGGTCCGTTCAACTCGGCCTATTACGAACATTCCTTCCTGGCCGACAAGCTCGGCGTCGAACTCGTCGAGGGCCGCGATCTGTTCGTCGCCGACGACGTCGTATTCATGCGAACGACGCTCGGGCCCAAGCGCGTGGACGTGATCTATCGCCGGGTCGACGACGATTTTCTCGATCCGCTCGTCTTCAATCCGGACTCGATTCTCGGTGTGCCGGGCCTGATGGGCGCCTATTTGGCGGGCAACGTGACTATCGCGAATGCAGTCGGCACAGGGATCTCCGACGACAAGGCGATCTACACTTACGTGCCAGACCTCATCAAATTCTACCTGCAGCAGGAGCCGTTGCTGCAGAACGTGCCGACCTATCGTTGCCGCGAATCGGAAGCGCTCCGATTCGTGCTGGAGCGGCTGGACCAGCTCGTGGTCAAGGAAGTCAACGGCTCCGGCGGCTACGGCATGCTGGTCGGACCGCACGCGACCGCGGCGCAACGCGAGATGTTCGCCGCCAAGCTGAAGGCTGCCCCCGACAATTACATCGCGCAGCCGACGCTGGCGCTTTCGACCTGTCCGGCCTCGTTCGAAAGCGGCGTCTCGCCGCGGCACGTGGATCTCCGGCCCTTCGTTCTCTCCGGCGCCAATGGGGTGAAGATCGTGCCCGGCGGGCTCACGCGGGTCGCGCTGACCAAAGGCTCGCTCGTGGTCAATTCGAGCCAGGGCGGCGGCACGAAAGACACCTGGGTGGTCGACGACGACGGGGCGGCCTGAGCCATGCTCGCGCGGACGGCCGACAATCTCTTCTGGCTCGCCCGTTCGATGGAGCGCGCCGATTTCATCGCCCGTACGATCGAGGCGACGCTTCGGCTCGAATATCTGCCGCGCAGCGGCGTCGACGACCCCGCCGCCGAATGGGAGAGCGCGCTCAACGCGGCCGGCGCCTACGACGAATTCATCGCCGAACACGGCGCGGTCGACGAGGGGCGCGCGATCGATTTTCTCACTTTCGATCGCGCCAATCCTTCCTCTATCTGCAATTGTCTGGAAAACGCGAGGGCCAATGGCCGCGCCGTGCGCACCGCTCTGACGGTCGAGACCTGGACGGCGATCAATGACGCCTGGTTGGAGCTGAAGCGCTTCGAGGCGACCCGGCGCAGCGCCAGCGACCTCAATCTCGAGGCGCTCACCCGCTTCCTCGACTACGTCAAGAAGGCCTCGCTGGATTTTGACGGCTCGTGCTATCGAACCATGCTGCGCAACGACGCCTACTGGTTCAATCGCCTCGGGATTTTCATCGAGCGCGCCGACAACACCGCGCGCCTGCTCGACGTGAAATATCATCTGCTGCTGCCCTCGACCGAAGCGGTCGGCGGCCCGCTCGATTATTTCCAGTGGGTGGCGATCCTGCGCGCCGTCTCGGCCGCGACCGCCTACCACTGGGTCTATCGCGATCGGGTGAAGCCCTGGCTGATCGCCGATCTCCTGATCCTGAAGACCGCGATGCCGCGCTCGCTGATCTCCTGCTACGACAGCATCGACAGCGCGCTCGACGCGCTGGCGCGCGAGGACGGCCGCAGCGGCGCCGCGCAGCGTCAGGCGCGCGCGATACACTCAAAACTGGAGCGCTCGAGCATGAACGAAATCTTTCAGAGCGGCCTGCACGAATTTATCACTGCATTCATCGAGGACAACGCGAAGCTCGCCCAGACGATCTCGGAGCAGTATCTCTTCGTCTGACGGCGCCCGCCTGCCAACCGAAACGAGCTCATGCGGATCAGAATCGCTCACGAAACAACCTTCTCCTACGCTCCGCCCGCCCGGTTTATCATCCAGAACCTCAGGCTGACGCCGCGCAGCTTCGATTCGCAATATGTCATGCGCTGGCGCGTGAACGTCGATATCGACACCGGCTCTCGGCTCTCCGAGGATTGCTTCGGCAACGTGGTATCCTGCTTCTCGTATCAGAGGCCGGTCGAGCGCTTCACCGTCTCGGC
>DASXYQ010000249.1:0-4830 GCA_036502445.1 Roseiarcus sp.
CTGTTTCATAATACCGCGGAGCCTTCCGATCTTGTCGGCCTCTACTCGAAGATCGGCAAAATGCGCATTCAGTCCTCGTCGAAGGTCGTCGCCAGCGCGGAGAGCGCCGCCCGAACAATCATGGAAGCCTATCTGGTCCCCCAACAAGACGTTCCCTGAGTTGAAGGACGAGATGGACCGCCACAGCCTGGATCCGCTGCGCGACTTCAGCGACGTCTGCCGCGAAGAGCTGCAGAACTTTCCGCTCGCCGCAGATCGTCGCGCGCGCTCTCGACGCACTTTGGAGCCGGACAGCGGGGCGTGGGCCCGTCACGCCATCGCCGATAGCTGATTGGGTGAGCACGCCTGGGGGCAAGCGGGGCGCCCGCCCGCCCGATCAGCTTTGAGCCGAAATATGAGCGCGTTGCGCCAGCCCCCGGCCGAACGAGATGTTCTCGCCGGGTATCTCATAGAGGTGAACCACGAGATCGTCGGGCGATATACCGGTTGCCGCGACGACACGTTCGTTGAGCTCCTTCAGCAGCGCAAGCCGGGTCTCCTTCGATCGCCCTGCAATGAACGTGAGTTCCAAGAGGATGAGATCATCGCTGTAATGCAGGCCGAGGAAGGACGGAGTATGCACGAAAGAGCCTGGCGGCAGGGCATGGACGATACGGTAGTAGTCCTCCGGCGGCACTTTCAGGACTGCTTGCAGGGCGCCCTGAATCGCATCGCCGAGCCTTGCGAGCCGCTGCTCGTCGTAACGGCGCTCGTGAACATGGATTTTTGCTGTCGGCATCGTGAGTCTCCTAGTTGGTCGCGTCAGTAATTGGATAGGACGCAGCGGATCCCCTCCCCCCTTGTGGGGGAAGGTTAGGGAGGGGGGTCGGCGCCGCTGTATCCCTTTGAAGAATGAGCCTTGTATCTGAAAGTGTCAGGCTATCCCCCCCCCCCAACCCTCCCCCACAAGGGGGAGGGAGTAACCGCCGACCCATCAAATTCGGCGACTCGGGCGACTGTGGATTCAGTTTTGCGTTTGTCAGGCCAAGGGCCCGAGCCTTTCCCGCATGGCGTCGGGCAGCGACGAAAACCATGAGTCCTCCTCCCCGGGGGGCGGCAGGACGCGGCCGTACTCCGCGATATTCGCTGCGGGAATGTCGCACAGGTAGATCCAAACCGCGTCCTCGGCGGCGCTGCTGGCCGTCCCGACGTCCTGCATCATCCGTCGGAGCATCTTGCTCTTCTGCTCGTCGGTCCGTCCGCCCCGGATATCGCCTCGAATCCATATCTGATCCGCAGGCGCCGGTCGGCCGGCGACGTAGTGATTGCCCGGCGCAACGTCGTGGAAGATTACCTGGACCAGGTAGCGTGGCGCGCCGGTCTCCTCATGATGGATGGCGGTGATGCTGCGAACGATTTCCGTCTTTTGGACTGGCGTCAGCCGTCCTGTAGCGGCGCTGCAAACGTAGGTCGGCATCCGATTCTCCTCTCAGTTAAAGTCAGATCCACCGCGGGCGCATAAACAAGACGATCTCGGCCGGGAAGCGGCGCGCGCTGTTGCGCGCAGGCTTGTGCTGTACCATCGCCACGCCGTCAACCAGGCGCAGTTCTCCACCCTCCTCGAACTGGAACCGAAATCGGACCGGACTCAGACCTATCGAGGAAGGCGAGCTCGCAAAAACCTGAACCCGCGAGCGCGGCTACACCTGCCTCACCTCGGCTTGACGGGGACCCCCGCGACGTAGGTCTCGCGGATCGCGCGGTCGTCGCCCATCGTCATCAGCACGAACAGTTCGTCGGCGATTTCTCCGCTCGCGGCCTCCATCCGATGCGCCATGGCGGGCGTCGCGCGCGAATCGAGCACGGTCAGGTCGGCCTCGCGCCCGGGCGCGATGGCGCCGATCCGATCCTCGAGCCCGAGCGCGCGCGCGTTTCCCAGCGTCATTTGATAGAAGGCCTGCGCGGCCGGCCAGGATTGCCCGTTCATCTGCAGCACCTTGTAGGCCTCGTTGGCGGTCTGCAGCATGGAATAGCTGGTGCCGCCGCCGACGTCGGTCGCGAGCGCGGTGCGAACGCCGGCGTCGTCGAGCCGCCGCATGTCGAACAGGCCGGAACCGAGAAAGAGATTGGACGTCGGGCAGAACGCGGCGACGCCGCGCTTGGCCGCGAGCGCGGCGACCTCGGCGTCTTCGAGATGAATGCAGTGCCCGAAGATCGATTTCGGCCCGAGCAATCCGAAATGATCGTAAACGTCGAGATAGTCGCGCGCCCAGGGAAACAATTGCTTCACAAACGCGATCTCGGCGTGGTTCTCGCTCAGATGGGTCTGCACGAACGCGTCGGGATATTCCCGCGCGAGCGCGCCGGCGGCTTGCAGCTGCGCGTCGGTCGAGGTGACCGCGAAGCGCGGCGTGATCGCATAGTCGAGCCGTCCGCGCCCCCGCCAGTGCTCGATCAGCGCCTTGCTCTCGTCGTAGCCGCGCTGCGGCGTGTCGGTTAGGGCAGGGGGCGCGTTGCGGTCCATCATGACCTTGCCCGCGATCATCCGCACGCCGCGGCGCTCGCCCTCGGCGAAGAACGCATCGACCGATTCCGGGCGAACCGTGCAATAGACCGCCGCCGTCGTCGTCCCCTGGCGGAACATTTCATCGAGAAAAAAGCGCGCTACGACGTCCGCATGGGCGCGGTCCGAGAACTTCTGCTCCTCCACGAATGTGTATTTTTGCAGCCAGTCCAGCAGCTGCGCGCCGTAGGAGCCGATCACGCGGGTCTGCGGATAGTGGATGTGCGCGTCGATGAAGCCGGGCAGGATCAATTTGCCCGCGTGATCGTCGATCGCGGCGTCGGCGGGCGCCTGCGCCGCGACTTCGCGCGAGTCCCCGGCGGCGACGATCAGGCCGTTCTCGATCCAGACCGCGCCGTCCTCCACCAGTTGAAACGCGCTCGTTCCCGCGAGCCGCGGCGAGTCGCCAAAACTCAAGAGACGTCCGCGCAGCAGGCGCGAGGCGCCGTTCACGGCAGTATCTCCCGGAGACGAAGCGCGGCGATATGCTCGATCTCGAGCAGCGCGGCAGCGAATTCCGTCGGCGGCTCGTTCCCGAGCCGGCGCTCGAACGCCGCCGAAATCTCCGCCTTGGTCTTGCCCTTCACCGCCATGATGAAGGGAAAGCCGAACCGCGCGCGATAGGCCGCGTTGAGCTCGGTGAAGCGCGCGAGTTCCTCCGCGCTCAAATGATCCAGGCCCGCGCTGGCCTGTTCGTGGGTGGATTCCCTGGTGAGCTGCTTGGCGAGCGCGAGCCTGCCTGCGAGATCGGGATGCGCCTGGATCAGCGCGCGCTTGGCGGCGTCGCTTCCCCCAGCCATTGCCGCGGCCATCGCGCGGGCGAGCCCTTCGGCGCTGTCGTCGGCGGTCGTCAGGCCTGCGTCAAAGGCCGCTTCCGCGACCCAGCGCGAATGCTCGTAGATGCCGCCGAACCGCTCGACGAACAGGGTGCGCGTCAGCCGCGAAGGCTTCCAGCCGCCCGGCGGCGGATGTTTCGTTATCCAATGCCGCGCGATGTCGAGCCGGGTCGCAATCCAAACCTTGTCGCGGCTCGCCACATAGTCGAGGAAGCGCGCGAGCGAGGCGGCGCGGCCCGGACGCCCGACCAGCCGGCAATGCAGGCCGATCGAGAGCATCTTGGGCGCCGTCGCGCCCTCGGCCCAGAGCGTGTCGAATGAATCCTTCAGATAGGTGAAGAACTGGTCGCCGGACGGGAATCCTTGCGGCGTCGCGAAGCGCATGTCGTTGGAATCGAGCGTGTAGGGCACGATCAGTTGCGGACCCCGCGGACCCTCGACCCAATAGGGCAGATCGTCGGCGTAAGTGTCGGCGCAGTAGAGGAAGCCGCCTTCCTCCATGCCGAGCCGGAGCGTGTTGACCGAGGTGCGGCCCTGGTAGAAGCCGAGCGGCCGCTCGCCGACGATGTTGGCATGGATGCGGATCGCCTCCTCGATGTGATGGGCCTCCTGCTCGGGCGGCATGTCGCGGTAGTCGATCCATTTGTAGCCGTGAGTGGCGATCTCCCAGCCCGCCTCCTTCATCGGCGCGGCGATTTCGGGATAGCGCTCCAAAGCGGTGGCGACCGCGAACACGGTCACCGGGACGTTGCGCTCGGTGAACATGCGATGCAGCCGCCAGAAGCCCGCGCGAGAGCCGTATTCGTAGATCGACTCCATGTTCATGTGGCGCTGGCCCGGCCAGGGCGCGGCGCCGACGATCTCCGACAGGAACGCCTCGGAGGCGACGTCGCCATGCAGGATGTTGTTCTCGCCGCCCTCTTCGTAGTTGATCACGAACTGCAGCGCGACCCGCGCCCCGCCCGGCCAGTCCGCGAACGGCGGCGTGCGGCCGTATCCCACCATGTCGCGCGGGTATTTGTCTTGCATCCGACGCCCCCTGAACGTGCGCGCCTCGCGCGATACGATCTGAGGGACATACGACGGGAGGGCGGTAGGCTCCAAGGTCGATTTGGTTCGAACGGTCGCGTATTCGCGGGCTTCGAGCGCGGGTGGGCTCAAATGGCTAAAGACGGTCATGTCACCGTAATGCCGAAATTGGCTGGCGCCTCCCAACGTGGATGACCAAGACGAACCGAGTCATGGCGGCGTTACTTCCATAGCGCAACATCAAGGACGTTATGTTGCGCCCGGCTAGTCGTGACACGCCACCGGCGCGAGCGCTATAGCGCCGCGAGAGACCGGAGGTCGAAATCATGGGTAGGGATATGAAATTTCTGCTCGGCCTCGTTGGCGCATTCGGCGCAATCAGTGTGGGAGCGCTCGCGGCGGGGTTGTCACATCGCTCTATGG
>DASXYQ010000250.1:0-14399 GCA_036502445.1 Roseiarcus sp.
GATATCGAATTCGCGCAGCAGATCGGGCTTCTTCCAGCCCGCCGCCTCGAAGAGATAGCTGGTCGATGCATCGAACATCGCAAAATAGCGCGGATAGAACACGATCCCCGCCGGGTCGCAGTCGCCCCACTCGATCCGCACCGTGCGTCGATTGACCAGCATTGGAGACCCTCAGCGCGGCGCCATGCGAAGCGCGCCGTCGATGCGGATCGTCTCGCCGTTGAGATAGGCGTTCTCGACGATATGCACCGCGAGCGCGGCATATTCTTGGGGCTGGCCCAGCCGCGCGGGATGAGGCACGGAACGGCCGAGCGAGTCCTGGAATTCCTGCGACAGCCCGAGCAGCATTGGCGTCAGGAAGATGCCCGGCGCGATCGTATTCACGCGGATTGCGTGTTGCGCGAGATCGCGCGCGATCGGCAGGGTCATCCCTACGACGCCACCCTTCGAGGCGGAGTAGGCGGCTTGTCCGATCTGACCATCGAAGGCGGCGACCGAGGCCGTCGAGATCATGACGCCGCGCTCGTCGCCGTCGAGCAGCGGCAGCTTCGACATCGACGCGGCGACCAGACGGATCATGTTGAAGGTGCCGACGAGATTGACGCGGATCACCCTCTCGAAGTCACCGAGCGGATGCGGGCCATCTTTCCCCACCACGCGCTTGGCGACGCCGATCCCGGCGCAGTTGACGAGGATGCGCGCCGGCCCATGCGCGGCTTCCGCTTGCGCGATCGCCGCTTCGGCGGAAGCCGCGTCCGCCACGTCGCCGGCGACGGCGATGCCGCCGATCGCCTGCGCGACCTCCGCCGCGGCGGACATGTTCAGGTCGAGAACCGCCACCCGCGCGCCCTTGGCGGCGAGGGCTTCCGCCGTCGCCCGCCCCAGCCCCGATCCGCCCCCCGTGACGATCGCCGCCGCGCCTTCGATTTTCATGGCCATGTTCTCCCTCGTTGATTACGGACTCGTGTCATCCTCGCGAAAGCGAGGATCCAGCCGTGTGGGGCCGCGCCGCGGCGTGGCCAGTCGAGCACCCGTGGAAGCGGCGCCAAGCGAAAGGTCACGGAAGCCTCATGGCGTTCTGGATGCTCGCGTTCGCGAGCATGACACGTGCTTTTCGAAGCGCGCTCTATCATGCGTCGTCCGCTTTCGCGGCGGGGCCGCGGCGCTCCTCACAGCCGCACCACGTGCGGCTTCAGCTCGCTCGCATAGAGCGCCTCGACATCGGCGTACCTGTTGGCGAGCAAGGCGCGCTGATTGAGCGAGCCCTTGTCCGTCACCTCGCCGAGATCGATCGACGGCGGTTCGGCCAGGAGCGCGAGCCGCGCGACCCGGGTCGAGGAACCCGTCGACAGCGCCGCCACCGCGCTCAGGCGCTCGCGGAACACATGTTTGACGACGGGATCGGCGAGCACTTCGACGAAAGGCGTCTTTGGCCCCAGATGCGGCGCGAGGCGCCTGGTCTCGGCCTCGTCGGGGAAAACCAGCATGCCCAGGTCGTCGCGGTCATGGCCGGCGACGGCGACATCCCGGACCCAAGGGTCGAACTTGGCGATGAAATCCAGTCGTAGCGGGCCGACGCTGACCCAGGTTCCCGTCGCCAGCTTGAAATCCTCGCCGACGCGGCCGTCGAATTCAAAGCCGGCGGCGAAGTTCCCCGGCTCGGCGAGGCGCAGCGCGTCGCCGATCTTATAGAACCCCTCTTCGTCGAAAGCGGCCGCGGTGAGGTCGGGCCGGCGCCAATAGCCCGGCATGATGTTGGGGCCGCGCAGTCGCGCCTCCCATTTGCCGGCATTCGGAACCAGCTTCAGTTCGACCCCGCGATGCGGCACGCCGACGATGCCCGGCCGATCCGCGTCGGGGCGTACGTTGATGAGCGCGCTCGGCGCCGTCTCGGTCGAGCCGAGCGAAGTCGTGAAAGGTATGGGATGGCCGAGCTCGGCGATCGCGAGTTCGCGGTATCCGTCCCACGTCGGCCTCGACAGTCCCGCGCCAGCATAGAACAGCATGTTCAGCCGCGAGAAGAACCGCCGCCGCAGCTCCGCGTCGGCCTGGAGATGGGGCAGCAGTGCTTCAAAACCCTTGGGCACGTTGAAATAGATCGTCGGCGCGATTTCCCGCAAGTTGGCGACCGTCGCGCCGATGCCCTGCGGGGTCGGTTTGCCCTCGTCGATGTAGAACGACCCGCCGTTATGGAGGATCAGGCCGAAGCTGCTGTTGGAGCCGAAAGTGTGCGCCCACGGCGCCCAGTCGACGATCGCTGGTGGCTCCTCCTTCACGAACGCCAGCGCCTCCGCGTACATGACCTGATTGGAGCTCAGCATCCGATGGGTATTGATCACGGCCTTGGGCTGGCCGGTCGAGCCCGAGGTCAGCAGGAACTTGGCGATGCCGTCGGGCGTGATCGCGGCGCGGGCCGCCCGCGCCTCTGGGGAAATCGGGGTCTTCATCAGCGTGGAGAACGGGGTCGCGCCGAATTCACCGGCCGTCGCGTCGCCCGCCGCGATCTCGATCCCGCGGCTTCTCGTCAGTTCGAGCGCGCGGGCATAGGCGCGCGCGTCGCTCGCGAAGACGAGCCGCGGCGTCATCAGGTCGAGCGCGTGTTTGAGCTTGCCGAGGTCCAGCGAGATCAGCGAATAGGCGGTCGAGATCGGGCAGCTCGGCGCCCCGACCATCATGCCGGCGAGCGACAGCAGCGCGTGCTCGATGTTGTTGCCGGAGAGGATGAGGAATGGCGTCTCCGCCGAGAGGCCTCGCGCGAGCAGCGCAGAGCCGACCCGCAGCGCCTGCTCGTTGGCCGCGCCATAGGTCAGCGCGCGCCAGCCGCCGTCGCCAGCCCGTTCCGCCAGAAACACCCGCTCCGGCGCCACTTCTGCCCAATGCTCGAGGCGGTCGATCCAGGAGTCCGGGTATGGCGGCAGCGGCTGCGCCGTGCGCACCACCACGGCGCCGTCTGGCCGCGTCTCGACGATCGGATCGAGCGGGCCGAACAGCTGTTTCGGCGGCGACATCATGGCGGCGGCGGCGGACATCGGTGACTCCCTCGGCGGCCGACTTCTCGCGGCCCTACCCCTTCGGCGACTTAGGGCCTGTCGGTGCACAAGCGCCCCACCCGTCATTGCGAGCGAAACGAAGCAATCCAGACTTGGGCTGCGCATCTGCGCCTTAGTCTGGGTTGCTTCGCTGTCGCTCGCAATGACGACCTCCCGATCCATCTATTGCTGATCATTCCTTAGTCTGGCCGGCTAACCTTGGCGGCGCGCTTCTCCAGGAAGGCGTTTACGCGGGCCTTGGCTTCGCCATCGCCCTGTGCGACTGCGGCCATCAGCGATTCCATGAGATAACCAACCCTCGGATCGCTCTCGGCGATGCGCGGCAGCGCCTGGATCACGGCGAAATTGGTCAGGGGCGCGTTGGCCGCCATCGCCTCCGCGAGCGCCAGCCCTTTGGCGAACCCCTCGCCGTCCTCGACGAGATATTGCGAGAAGCCCAGCGCCACGCCCTCCGCCGCGCCATAGGTGCGGCCGGTCAGCATCATGTCCGCCATGCGATGGACGCCGATCAGCCGGGGCAGCCGCACCGAACCGCCGCCGCCGACGAAAATGCCGCGCTGCCCTTCAGGCAGAGCGTAGAAGGCCGAACGTTCGGCGACGCGCACGTGGGTCGCGGCCGCCAATTCGAGCCCGCCGCCGACCACGGCGCCCTTCAGGACCGCGACGACGGGAATGCGCCCGAATTCGATCTTCTCGAACGCGCGATGCCAGCCGCGGGAATGAAACACGCCCGCCGTCACGTCGCGTTCGGACATCTCGCTGAGGTCGAGCCCCGCCGAAAAATGCGGCCCGACGCCATGGATGACGGCGGCTTTGACGTCAGACGGAAGGGTCGAGAAACATTCGTCGAGCGCCTCGATCGTTTCGTCGTTGATCGCGTTGCGCTTGTGGGCGCGGTCGAGACCGACCAGCAACACCGCGCCGCTCCGCTCGATCGTGAGAGTTGATGGGGCTTGTCGTTCGGGCACGGCGCCTCTCCCGGTCGTCTCGGAGATAGTTATGGTATATAATTAACTCCGAGAGTCAAGCCGGGTTAGGCGAGGCTCGGGCGTCCTCCATCAGCTCCAAGCTTTTCTCCAAGCCTTTCCAAATCTGGGCTGTTTTGCTCCAAGCTTTTCCAAAGATTCCTTTGGCGGTTTTGTGGGATTTCAAGGGGTTGCAAGCCTTCCAAACCCAAAGCGAACATCGCCAAATTTTTGCTCCTCGATGTGCTCGAAGAGCCGGCCTCGCGCGGTCCCGTCGGTGGTAGGGTTGGTCATGAAAAAACGGTAGCAGGGATCGTGCTTTCCAGAAAGGAAATTCCGCGCCGCCCATTTCGCGACGACTTGCGGGCGCCCTGTCCGTTCGATGGACGTCTTCGCCCATTCGGGCGTGACCCCAATTCCTGGCCGGCGGGTTCGCCGCCAGCGGTCGACTACGGCACAGATGTCCCCTCGCCGATGTTGGTGAGCACCACGCTCGCTTCGGGAAAGCGCGCCATGATCTCGAGCGTGCCGCCCAGCGCCTCGACGTAGCGGCGCAGGTTGCTGACGTGCATGTCGTTGCGCTTTTCGAGCCTGGCGACGGCGGGCTGCCCCACCGCCATCGTCGCGGCCATGTCCTCTTGCGAGAGCGACCGCGCATTGCGCAACTCTTCGAGCGTCATCGCCTCACGCAGCATTGCGGCCTTCGCAGCCACGCGCGCCCGGCGCTCGGGCGTGAAATCCTTGGTGAGTTCACTGAAAGGCCGATGTCCAGTCATGGTATCAACCCCTCCTTAGCCTGTTGCCACTCGCTCAGACCGGCGTACCACCCCGCGAACTCGTCCGTGTGTTCGACGCTCCAGGCCATCAAGTGTAAAGTATTCCACCGATGGAATAATTGCAAACACTGATTGAAATCGTCACCTGGCAGGGAGGGGAAACTCCCCACAAGGGACGCCCTGAATTCCCCGCCTCGACTTTGGTAGGGCTATCGCATCGCGCGTTTGCCTGTTGTTCTTTTCGATCCGCGCTGACACAACAGCGTCGGCGACGGGATTGTCCGCTCGGGGGAGGAAGCTTTGGCGTGACGCCTAGGCGGGAGAACGCGGACGACACTTTCGCCAAGCTGTTGCGGGGTCATGCGCGCGTGCGCGGCGGTCGGCCGGCGTTTCGGCACAAGGTGTTCGGCATCTGGCGGACGTGGTCCTGGGCCGAAGTCTACGGCGAGACGCGCGCGCTCGCGCAGGGCCTCGCCGGGCTGGGATTCGCCAGAGGCGACCGGATCGCGATCGCGGGAGCCAATCGGCCGCGGCTCTATTGGACGATCACGGCGGCGCAAATGCTCGGCGCGGTCCCGGTCCCCGTCTACGCGGATTCCGTCGCCGACGAAATTGCGCTGGTGCTGGAGAACGCGGGCGTCAATTTCATAGTCGCGCAGGACCAGGAACAGGTCGACAAGGTGCTTTCGATCGCAGGTCGTCTGCCTGGACTGACACATCTGTTGTACGACGAGGAACGCGGCATTTCCGATTACGATGACCCGCGGCTGCACTCGCTCGATCGGGTCATGGCGGACGGGCGCGCGGCGCTCGCCGAGCCTGATGTCGCCGAGGCGCTCGACCGGCGAATAGACGAGGGCGATGGCCGCGATCCCTCGGTCGTACTCTATACTTCGGGGACGACGGGCCGCTCCAAGGGGGTCGTGCTCAGCGGCGAGCGCTGCATCGCGGCTGCGCGCGACACGGTCGCGTTCGACAACCTCACCGATCGCGACGAAGTGCTCGCCTATCTGCCGCTGGCCTGGGTCGGCGATCATTATCTCAACTACGCCCAGGGGCTCGTCGCCGGGTTCTGCATGGCCTGCCCGGAGAGCGCCGACACCGCGGCCGAAGATCTGCGCGAGATCGGGCCGACCTTCCACTTCGCGCCGCCCCGCGTGTTCGAGGCGCTGTTGACGCGGGTCATGATCCGGATGGAGGACGCCAGCGCGTTCAAGCGCTGGCTGTTTCGCCATTTCATGGCCGTCGCGCGCCGCTGGGGCGAGAAGATCGTCAACCGGAAGCCTCTGCCATGGACCGCCCGCGCGCATTATGCGCTCGGGGAGGCGCTGATCTATGGTCCGCTGAAGAATACGCTCGGCTTCACGCGCATCAGGGTCGCCTATACCGCCGGCGAGGCGATCGGAGCAGATCTGTTCGCCTTCTATCGCTCGCTCGGCCTCAATCTCAAGCAGCTCTACGGGCAGACCGAGGCCTTTCTCTACGTCACCGCGCAAGCCGACGGCGCTGTGCGCTCGGACACGGTCGGCGCCCCCGCGCCCAACGTCGAACTGCGCATCGCCGCCGACGGCGAGGTCCAGTTCAAATCGCCGGGCATGTTCATCGGCTATTACGGCGAACCGGCCAAGACCCGGGAGGCGCTCACCGAAGACGGTTTCGTCAAGACGGGCGACGCCGGGTTCATCGAGCCGGACGGCCAACTCAAGATCATCGATCGCGCCAAGGACGTCGGCCGGCTCGCCAACGGCCAGCTGTTCGCGCCCAAATACATCGAGAACAAGCTCAAATTCTTCGCCGACATCCGCGAAGCGGTGGCGATCGGCGACGGGCGCGAATTCGTCGCGGTGATGCTGAACATCGAACTGGCGTCGGTGGGGAATTGGGCCGAGCGCAACGGCGTCTCCTACGCCTCCTACCAGGAGCTCGCCGGCCATCCCGAGGTCTCGGCTCTGATTCAAAAGCATGTCGAAGCGGTCAACCGCGCGCTAGGCGAGGAGCCGGCGATGGCAGGCGCGCGCATCCGGCGATTCCTGATCCTGCCCAAGGAGCTCGACGCCGACGACGGCGAATTGACGCGCACGCAGAAGGTGCGCCGCGGGTTCATCGCCGAACGCTATGCCCCGCTGGTCGAGGGCCTCTACAACGGCGCCGCGATGGCCTCGATCTCGGCGGAGGTGACCTATGAGGACGGCCGCAAGGGCAAGCTCGTCGGGTCGTGCCGCATCGTCGACATGGCGATGGCGCCGCCGCCTTCGCGGAGTGGCGCGGCATGAGCGAACCGCCGGCCGAAATCCTACTGGTGCTCGAGAACGTCTCGCTGTCGTTCGGCGGCATCAGGGCGATCTCGGACGTCTCGCTCGACATCCGCAAGGGCGAGATTCGCGCGATCATCGGGCCGAACGGCGCCGGCAAGACCTCGATGTTGAACGTCATCAATGGCTTCTATCAGCCGCAAAAGGGCCGGATCCTGTTTCGCGGCCGTGCGCGCTCGCGGATGCGCCCGCACGAGGCCGCTGCCCAAGGCATCGCGCGCACGTTCCAGAACGTCGCGCTGTTCAAGGGCATGTCGACGCTCGACAACATCATGACCGGGCGGAATCTGCGGATGGGCAAGGGCCTGTTCTGGCAGGCGCTGCGGCACGGCCCGGCGCTCGCGGAAGAAATCCGGCATCGGCGATTCTGCGAAGAGATCATCGATTTCCTGGAGATCGAGGCGATTCGCAAGACGCCGGTGGGCGCCCTGCCCTACGGCCTGCAGAAGCGCGTCGAACTCGGCCGCGCGCTGGCGATGGAGCCGCAATTGCTGCTGCTGGACGAGCCGATGGCTGGAATGAACCGCGAGGAGAAGGAAGACATGAGCCGGTTCATCGTCGACGCCAACGTGCGGCGAGGCGCGACGATCGCGCTAATCGAGCACGATATCGGCGTCGTGATGGACCTCTCCGACCGCGTCGTCGTGCTCGATTACGGTCGCAAGATCGCCGACGACGTTCCGAACGTCGTCAAAGCCGATCCCGCCGTCATCTCCGCCTATCTCGGCGTCGCGCATTGAGGGGCGAGGGCATGGGAGATAGGACCAGCTTTCTCGCGAAGAGCCGCCCTCTCCGTCATGGCCGGGCTCGTCCCGGCCATCCACGCGGCGCCGTTTCCGGTAAATCCCAGGATTTCCGGTCCCCTTACGACGTGGATGACCGGGACAAGCCCGGTCATGACGGCTTTGCCTCGCGCGCTCGCCGATGAGCGTCCTCTACGCGATTTTCGTCGATCCCTTCGCCCAGATGGCCGCTGCGCCCGACCTGCTCGCGCAGGCCATTTGGGAGGGCCTGGTCGGCGGGGTGCTCTACGCGCTGATCGCGCTCGGCTTCGTGCTGATCTACAAGGCCTCGGGCGTATTCAATTTCGCGCAAGGCATCATGATGGTGTTCGCGGCGCTGACCCTGGTCGGGCTGCACGAGAAGGGCGTCCCGGCCTGGGTCGCGCTCGGTCTCACGATCGCCGTGATGTACGCGCTGGCGCTCGGCGTCGAGCGGCTCGTGCTGCGTCCACTCGTCAATCAGCCCGACATCATGCTGCTGATGGCGACCTTCGGGCTGACCTATTTTCTCGTCGGTTTCGGCGAACTGGTGTTCGGCGGCAATCCGAAGTCGATGATCACGAAGGAGCTCTGGCTGCCCCAAGGCGCCATCGACCTGCATATCCTTGGCGGGACCGTCACCTTGCAAAAGCTCGACATCGCCGCCGCGGCGATCGCCCTCGCGATGGTCGCCGGACTCGGCTTTTTCTTCCAGAAGACCCGGATCGGCCGCGCGCTGCGCGCCGTCGCCGACGACCATCAGGCGGCTTTGTCGGTCGGCATTTCGCTCGAGCAGATCTGGGTCGTCGTCTGGTTCGCGGCCGGAGTCGTGGCGCTCGCGACCGGCATCATGTGGGGCGCCCGTTCCGACGTCTCGTTCGCGTTGCAAGTGGTGGCGCTGAAGGCGCTGCCGGTGCTGATCCTGGGCGGCCTCACCTCGATCCCCGGCGCGATCGTCGGCGGGCTGATCATCGGCGTCGGCGAAAAGCTCGGCGAGTTCTATTGGGGGCCGCTGCTCGGCGGCGGCATCGAACGCTGGCTCGCCTATTTCATCGCCCTCGCGTTCCTGCTGTTCCGGCCGCAGGGGCTGTTCGGGGAGAGGATCATCGAGAGGATTTGAGAGGCGCTGGAAGGGAGGAAACGCACGTGTTCTATCGCGAGGCCGGGCAGTTCAAGACGAGTTACGCCGCCGACATGGCGATCTTTCCGATTCGCCAGGATCGGATCGGCCTCGCGCTGATTCTGCTCGTGGCGTTCGTCGCGATACCGGCCACAGGCGATCAGTTTCTATTGAACACGATGATGATCCCGTTCCTGATCCTCTCGCTGGCGGCGATCGGGCTCAACATACTGACCGGCTATACCGGGCTGTTGTCGCTGGGCTCGGCCGGGTTCATGGGGGTCGGCGCCTTCGCCTGCTACAAGCTCGCCACCTATTTTCCGCACGTCAACATCCTGATCTGGATCCTCGTATCGGGAATTGCCTCCAGCGCGGTCGGCGTCTTCTTCGGCCTGCCGAGCCTGCGCATCAAAGGCTTCTATCTCGTGGTCGCGACGCTCGCGGCGCAGTTCTTCCTGGAATGGGCGTTCGCCCGCGTGCCCTGGCTATACAATTACAACGACTCCGGCGCCATCGAGGTCTCGAAGGCGACCCTGTTCGGCGTGCCCATCACCGGACCGAACGCGACGCCGGCCACGCGCTATCTCGTCGCGCTGACGATCGTCTGCGCGATGGCCTGGATCGCCTCGAACATCGTGCACGGCCGGATCGGCCGCATGTGGATGGCGGTGCGCGACATGGATATCGCAGCCGAATTGATCGGCATCCGGCTGTTTCAGGCCAAGCTGCTCGCCTTTGCCGTCTCCTCCTTCTACATCGGCGTGGCCGGGGCGATGATGGTCTTCCTGTGGCTCGGCGCCGCGGAGCCCGAGGCGTTCAACATCGATCTGTCGTTCCAACTGCTGTTCATGATCATCATCGGCGGGCTCGGGTCGATCGTCGGGGCCTTTTTCGGCGCGGCGATCATTCATCTCTTGCCGATCGGCTTGCGCGCCCTGCCCGCCGCGCTCGGCCTCGACATCGCCGCCGCGACGGTCGAACATTTGACCTTTATGGCGACCGGCGCTCTGATAATCATCGTCCTGATCGTCGAGCCCAACGGCTTGGCCCGACTTTGGCAGACGACGAAGCGCAAACTTCGCGTCTGGCCGTTTCCGTATTGAAACAGAAATAGAGGAGGAAACATCATGAACAAGAAAATCATCCTGCGCGGCCTCGGCTGCGCCTTGGCGCTCGCGCTCGCCGCGCCCGCGTTCGCGGAAGACTCGATCTATGTGCCGCTGTTCACCTATCGCACCGGCCCGTTCGCGGGCTCTGGCATAGGGATCGCCGACGGCATGCACGATTACCTGACGATGCTGAACGAGCGCGACGGCGGCATCGGCGGCGTCAAGCTCGCGGTTGACGAATGCGAGACCGGCTACGACACCAAGAAGGGCCTCGAGTGCTACGACGCGGTCAAGCCGAAGAACCCGGTGATCGTCAATCCCTGGTCGACCGGCATCACGCTGTCGCTGATCCCCAAGGCGCCGGTCGACAAGATTCCGATCCTTTCCATGGGCTATGGCCTTTCGGCCGCCGCCAAGGGCGAAGTCTTCCCCTGGGTGTTCAACCCGCCGATCACCTACTGGGACGGCGCGTCGGAAATCCTGAAATATCTCGGGGGCGGCTCGATCGAAGCGCTCAAGGGCAAGACGATCGGCTATCTCTATTTCGACGCCGCGTTCGGCCGAGAGGCGCTGCCGTTCTTCCAGGCCCAGGCCAAAGACGCGGGCTTCGACCTGAAGCTCTATCCCGTCGCGCCGGCCGACATGCAGAACCAATCCTCGAAATGGCTCGATATCCGTCGCGACAAGCCAGACTTTTTGATCATGTACGGCTGGGGCGCGATGAACGCGGCGGCGATCAAGGAGGCGGTCAAGGCCAATTTCCCGATGGAGAAGTTCGTCTCGATCTGGTGGCCGGGCGATAGCGACGCAAGCTCGGCCGGAGACGGCGCGAAGGGCTTCAAGGAGCTCAACTGGCACGGCGCGGGCGCCGACTATCCCGCTTTCGCCGACATCAAGAAGCTGGTCATCGACGCCGGCAAGAGCCGGGCCGCGGCGGGCGAATTCGGCGGGACGCTGTACGACCATGGGGTCTACAATTCGATGCTGATCGCCGAGGGCATCGCAGCTGCGCAAAAGCTGACGGGCAAGAAGGTCGTCACCGGCGAGGACGTGCGGCGCGGCCTCGAGAACATCGATCTCGACGCTGTCAGGCTGAAGGCGATCGGGCTGGAGGGCTTCGCATCGCCGCTGAAGCTGAGCTGCGCCGACCACAACAGCCACAGCGCGGCCTTCGTCCAGCAATGGGACGGCGCCAAATGGGTGAAGGTCAGCGACAGGATCCCGCCGGCTTCGGAGAAGGTCCAGCCGCTGCTCGACGAGGCCGCCAAGGCCTATGCCGAGAAAAACGCCGGCTGGCCCGCGCGCACCGAGGCCTGCGACAACAAGTCGTGAGGCGCGCGAGGGGTGCAACATGACCGCCGCCATCCTCGAAGTCGCCAATATCGAGGTCGTCTACAACAGCGTCGCCCTCGTGCTGAAGGGCGTCTCGCTGAGCTTGCGGCGGGGCGGCATCGTCGCGTTGCTCGGCGCCAACGGCGCGGGCAAGACGACGACGTTGAAAGCGGTCTCCAATCTCTTGCGGGCGGAGCGCGGCGAGGTCACCAAGGGCGAGATCCTGTTCAAGGGCGAGCGCATCGATCGTTCCTCGCCGAACGAGCTGGTGCGCCGCGGCGCCATCCAGGTGATGGAGGGCCGCCACTGCTTCGGGCATCTGACGATCGAGGAAAATCTGCTCACCGGCGCTTTCACGCGGCGTGACGGACGCGCGGCGATCGCGCGCGACCTCGAGCGCATCTACCAGTATTTTCCCAAGCTGAAGCCGCGCCGCGCGGCGCTCGCAGGCTACGTCTCCGGCGGCGAGCAGCAGATGTGCGCGCTGGGCCGCGCGATGATGGCGAAGCCCGAAATGATCCTATTGGACGAGCCGTCGATGGGCCTCGCGCCGCAGGTGGTCGAGGAGATCTTCGAAATCGTCAGGGATCTCAATGCGCGCGAGAAGGTCTCGTTCCTGCTCGCCGAACAGAACACGCATCTGGCGCTGCGCTACGCCGAATTCGGCTACATCCTCGAAAACGGGCGCGTCGTGCTCGACGGCGAGGCGAGCGCGCTGCGCGACAACGAGGACGTGCGCGAGTTCTACCTCGGCGTCGCGGGCGCCGATCGCCGCTCGTTCCGCAACATCAAAAGCTACCGCCGCCGCAAGCGGTGGCTCGGGTGAACCGTAATTTCGGTTTGAACATGTCGGCTGGAAGCCGAACGCGCTTTCGAGTACAGCTGGATTGGAATGGAGGCGCCTCATGGTAGCGCTGAGAAGGCCGCCGGCGATCGTTGCGGAAGTGGTCTGTGACCCGTCGGTGATGAGCGGAGAGCCTGTCGTTCGCGGCACGAGAGTGCCTGCGCAGACGATCGTCGCCTATCTTCGCGCTGGCAGATCTAATTTGGAGATCTTCGAGGATTATCCGACCTTGCCAATCGATGGCATCGACGCCGTCATCCGGTGGGCCGAGTCGAATATCGGACGGGATTGGAAGACGAGTTCGGAACAGAAAGAATATGGTCGTTGACCGACCGGATATTTATCGACGAGTGTCTCAGTGCCGCGTTGGTCGCTTTAGCCAAAAACAAGGGCGTAATTGCCGTTTATGGACCGCATGTCGGCAAGGCGGGTTGGCAGGACTGGAACATCGTCCCGTTTGCGCTCGAGAACAATTACATAATAGCTACGAATAACAGACGACATTTCCTCGGGGAATACATTAAGCTCGATGTGCACAACGGCCTAATTATTATCGTGCCGAATGTCGAACGGGCCGATCAAATGCGACTATTTGAGATCGCACTCGAAGCGACACTAGAGCTTGCTGAAGGCATTGTTAACAAAGTCGTCGAAGTGCTCCGCGACGGGAGCGTCCACGTCCGCGAATGGACTAGCGAAGAACACGAAATAAGCCACATTGGCAATCCGCGGTGGCGTTGAATCTACACGAATATTTGCCGCGCGAGCATCGACGGTCGCCGCTTTCAGAGCGCCGTGTCTAGGAGACCCTGAAGGGGAGCTTCGCATGACTGGAGAAAAAGACGACGACACTGAAAAATTCGCCGCCCTTCGCGAGCGCCTTCGGGCGCTCGCCCCGCTGTCGCCGGCGCTCGCACGCCAGCTCCAGGGCGTCGAGATCGACGCGCTGCGAGGCCGGGCGGACTTGGCGCGCATTCCACTGCTGCGCAAATCGGACCTGCCGGCGATGCAGCGCGCGGCGCCGCCGTTCGCCGGCATCGCCGCGGCGGCTCCGGGCCGCTTCAAACGGCTGTTCGTCTCGCCAGGCCCGATCTTCGAGGCGCAGGATTTCGGCGATGATCCCTGGGGCTGCGCGCCTGCGCTCGCGGCGGCCGGGTTTCAGGCCGGCGAAATCGTCCTCAATTGCTTCGCCTACCACCTGACGCCCGGCGGATTCATGATGGAAAGCGGCGCGCATGCGCTGGGCTGCGCGACCATCCCGGCGGGTCCCGGCAATACCGAACAGACACTGCAAGCGATTGTCCAGCTGCGACCGGACGCTTATTGCGGCCCGCCCGACTTCCTGAAGATTCTGCTCGACAGAGCGCAGGCTTCCGGCGTCGACGCCTCCTCGCTGCGCAAGGCGCTGGTCTCCGGCGCCGCCCTGCCCGCCAGCCTGCGCGCGGAGTTGGAAGGCCGCGGGGTCAGGACGCGGCAGGCTTTCGCGACCGCCGAACTCGGCGTCATCGCCTATGAGACCGACGGCACCGACGGCCCCGACGGCGCCCCCGCGCCGGGTCTGCAAGTCGCCGAGGACATTTTCGTGGAGATCGTCCGGCCGGGCGGCGGCGATCCCGTCGGGCTCGGCGCGGTCGGCGAAATCGTCGTCACCGCGTTGCGCGGAAACTTCCCGCTGCTGCGCCTCGCCACCGGCGATCTCTCCGCCTTCCTGGACGCTACGCGGATTCGCGGCTGGATGGGCCGCGCCGACCAGACGACCAAGGTCAAGGGCATGTTCGTCCACCCGTCCGAGGTCGTCGAAATCGGCAGGCGCCATCCCGAACTCGGCGCGCTGCGCCTCGTCGTCGGCCGCGAGCGCGAACAGGACGCGATGACGCTGCTGGCCGAGATCGAAGGCGCGCGCGAGGGACTCATCGAAGCGGTCGCCGAGACGCTGCAAGCCGTGACCAAGCTGCGCGGCGCGGTACAGTTCGTCGCGCCGGGGACGCTGCCGAACGACGGCAAGACGATCGCGGACGAGCGAGCGGCGGGGTGAGGAAGGACACTCCACCCGCCTATCGAGTTCTAAGTAAGAGGGGCAAAGATCGAGGCGAAGCCGCTCTTGTAGACGCGCGCGTTGAGCGCGTCCGG